>NZ_CAPG01000062.1:0-55917 GCF_000321185.1 Bacillus sp. AP8 | reverse complement strand
AAAGCGAAAGCGGCAGCGTTAGCGAAGCAGAAAGCCAAAGAACAAGAGTCAGAAAGAGAGGACTCAACAGATGAAAAAGCCAAAGCTCTAGCATTAGCTAAGGCCAAAGCAGCGGCAGCAGCAAAAGCGAAAGCGGCAGCGTTAGCGAAGCAGAAAGCCAAAGAGCAAGAGTCAGAAAGAGAGGACTCAACAGATGAAAAAGCCGAAGCTCTAGCATTAGCTAAGGCCAAAGCAGTGGCAGCAGCAAAAGCAAAGGCAGCAGCATTAGCGAAGTCAAAAAAGGAAAGCAGAGAAACGACTTCTGACAGTTCTGTAGACGAGAAAGCCAAAGCGGTTGCCGACGCAAAGTTGAAAGCGGTTGCAGCGGCAAAAGCGAAAGCAGTAGCGTTAGCCAAAGGATCCAAAACTTCCATTTCAACAGAAGTAGAAATGGAGGATTCTCCGAATCAGCCATTGTTAGATAAATATCTCCATTTAATTGAGAAACATATAGGAGAAAACAAAATAGAGGAGAGTTATATTAATAGGCTATCTAAGCATGTACCAACCTTGGTAGCAAAACCTGAATCATATTTTGATATTGCAAGCCTATTAAAACATCATGACCAACTTTTATTTAATTATCTCTCTGAGTTACACGGAACGGACTATGAATCCTATTTCGAAATTTATGTATTTTTATATTCATATGCGTTTAAACAATCAGTTGTATTAAAAGTCAAACTGGATCATGACCACCCCGTTATTACTTCTTTAGTTTCACTTTGGGAAGGGGCAAATTGGCCTGAGTGTGAAGCATATGATCTTTTAGGCATTCAATTTACAAATCATCCTAATTTAAAACGTATTCTTTTAGGAGAAGAATGGATTGGATATCCGCTAAGAAAAGATTATGAGCCGTATGATGTGGAGGTGTAACAGATGATACGCACAGAAGAAATGCTATTGAATGTAGGACCTCAGCATCCTAGTACGCATGGTGTTTTTCGTCTGGTTGTAAAAATAGACGGTGAAATTATCACTGAGGCAACACCTGTTATAGGCTATTTACATCGAGGTACAGAAAAGCTTGCTGAAAACCTGCAATATACTCAAATTATCCCATATACAGATCGATTAGATTATTTATCAGGTATGACGAATAATTATGTTTTATGTCATGCTGTGGAAACAATGATGGGTCTAGAGATACCTGAAAGAGCGGAATATTTGCGTGTTTTAACGATGGAACTTGGCAGGATTGCTAGTCACTTAGTATGGTGGGGAACGTATTTATTAGATTTAGGAGCAATTAGTCCATTTCTCTATGCATTTAGGGAAAGAGAGATGATTCTAAATCTTTTAAATGAATTATCAGGAGCTCGTTTAACCTTCAACTATATGCGTGTAGGTGGAGTAAAGTGGGATGCACCAAATGGATGGATTGAGAAAGTACGGGATTTTGTTCCGTATATGAGAGAACAGTTAAAGGGTTATCATGAACTCGTTACTGGAAATGAAATTTTTATGAGCCGGATTAAAGGGGTTGGGATATACACGAAGGAAGATGCATTTCATTATTCTCTAAGTGGTGCCAATTTAAGAAGTACGGGTGTAGACTATGATCTACGAAAAGATGCTCCGTATAGTATTTATGATCGCTTTGATTTTGATATTCCAACGAGAAGTGAAGGAGATGCGTGGGCTCGCTATCATTGTCGTATAGAAGAAATAGAGCAATCTCTTCGAATTATTGAGCAAGCAGTTGAGCAATTTCCGGTTGATGGGCCAATAATAGGTAAAGTTCCAAAGGTCATAAAGGCTCCTGCGGGAGAAGCTTTTGTGAGAATCGAGGCACCTCGAGGAGAAATAGGTTGTTATATTTCGAGTGTTGGGAAAAAAGAGCCCTACCGTCTAAAATTTCGGAGACCATCCTTTTATAATTTGCAAATTCTCCCGAAGCTTTTGGTAGGTGAAAATATCGCTAATTTAATTGCCATTCTAGGAGCAATTGATATTGTTCTAGGGGAGGTAGATGGCTAAAATGATAGAAAATTTAATACATTCACAGGCTGGTATTATGAATTTTATGGTGTTCTTTGTACTAGCAACAGCTTTCTTATTAGTATTATTAGGCTTTGTTACATTCGCGATTCTATCGGAGCGTAAAGTAATGGGATTTATGCAGTTACGTTATGGACCTAGCCATGTTGGAGGGCGTTGGGGACTATTACAAACAGTAGCAGACGTATTAAAGCTTTTAATTAAAGAAGATGTTATACCAAAACTAGCAGATCGCCCATTATTTATTTTGGCACCTGTTATTGCTTTTGCTCCTGCTTTTATGGTGTTAGCGACGATTCCATTTACAGATCGCTTTCAATTTGCTGATATCGGAATTGGACTACTATATTATATTGCCGTATCAGGTGTTACGACAGTAGGAATCGTAATGGGAAGCTGGGCTTCAAATAATAAATATGCTCTTTTGGGAGGCATGCGAGCTGCTGCTCAGATGATATCATATGAAATTCCACTTGTTATGTCAGTAGTTGGTATCGTTTTGTTGACAGGAAGCTTAAATTTAAATGAAATTGTAGCTGCTCAGGAAAATTATTGGTTTATTGTTTTGCAACCATTGGCTTTTATTATTTTTGTGATTGCGTCAGTTGCCGAGTTAAATCGAACGCCTTTCGATTTGCCGGAAGCCGAATCAGAGCTAGTAGCAGGCTTTCACACTGAATATTCAGGTTTTCGCTGGGCGTTCTTTATGTTAGCGGAATACGTATATTTATTTGCAATGAGTGCTTTAACCACGGTTTTATTTTTGGGTGGTTGGCTGCCACTACCGTTTCTTGATTTTATTCCGGGAGCCATTTGGTTTGCTCTGAAGTTTAGTATTGTAGTGTTTGTATTAATATGGATTCGAGCTTCATTCCCGCGAATACGAGCCGATCATTTAATGGAGTTTGGTTGGAAGGTCTTGCTTCCATTAGCATTAGCAAATATCTTCCTAACAGCGATTATAAAAGAACTGTTAAAACTCATATAGTGTAATCGCATTATAGATAAGGGGTGGAAAAATGCTTGGACTTGCTAAAGGTTTAAAATATACGCTAAAAAACTTATCAAGGAAAAAGGTTACATATGGATATCCAAATGAACCGCTTCCTTTACCAGATCGTTTTCGTGGAATACAAAAATTTTATCCAGAAAAATGTATTGTTTGCAATCAGTGCGTCAATATCTGTCCAACGGATTGTATTAGCTTAACCGGGAAAAAACATCCAGATCCAACAAAGAAGGGCAAGATTATTGAAACATACGATATTAATTTTGAAATTTGTATTCTCTGTGACCTATGTACAGAAGTTTGTCCCACAGAAGCGATTATTATGACGAATAATTTTGAACTCGCTGAATACAGCAGAGATCAGCTTTTTAAAAATTTAGAATGGTTGGATGAGAACGACACGAATCTTAGAAAGGAGAATTAAATATGAACCTTTCTGGAGAAATGATCGCCTTTGTTCTGCTAGCTTTGGTAGCTATAACCGGGGGATTATTACTGATTTATTTAACAAAAGTAGTTCATATGGTTGTTGCTGGTGTATTTAGTTTCATTAGCATCGCTGGCCTCTATGTCATGCTGTCAGCTGAGTTTGTGGCAGGTGTGCAAATTTTGATCTATTCTGGTGCCATTACCATCATGATGTTATTTGGAATCATGCTGACGAAGCAACATGATCGCGATGTGGAAAAGACAAGTACACTTCGTAAGCTGTTTGTATTGATAGGGATTATTGCATTTGCTGTGATCGTCTATTTAGGAATATATCGATTAGATATTCCGTATGAAGCAGTTCCACTACATGAAGAGAATACGAAACAAGTGGGCGTAGAATTGTATTCTAAATATGTAATCCCATTTGAGCTAACGTCAGTTCTGTTATTAGTTGCATTAGTCGGAGCTGTTATATTAGCTAAAAGAGAAGAGAAAGAGGAGGCAGAGAAATAATGCATTCTGTTCCACTTTCAGCCTATTTAGTTCTAGCGTTGATATTATTCTGTATAGGGCTTTATGGGGCATTAACAAAAAAGAATATTGTAATTGTTTTATTATGTATTGAGTTGATGTTAAATGCTGCGAATATTAACTTAGTTGCTTTTAGTAAATTTGGAATAGCTCCATCTATTACTGGGCAGGTATTTTCGTTGTTTACGATTACAGTAGCTGCAGCTGAAGCATCTGTTGGGTTAGCTATCTTAATAGCTTGGTATCGTAATCGAAAATCTGTGAAGATGGATGAAGTTAATACTATGAAAAACTAGCTATAAAGAGCAATGAGAGATTAATAGAACACGATCAGAAGGGGATTTGATACGATGGAGAATGCTTGGATTATTCCGCTACTCCCGCTACTCTCGTTCTTGTTCCTTCTTCTATTCGGTAAAAGATTAAAAGAGTCGAGTGCGTATGTAGGGATAATACTGACACTAGGTTCTTTCATCTATTCTTTGTTGGTTCTCTTTGAAAGATTTACACAACCAACTTATAAAACCGAAGCCATTTGGCTAACAATAGGGGATGTACAAATAACAGCGGGTTTTGAAATCAATCAATTAAATGCATTGATGTTAGTAATCGTTTCACTCGTTAGCTTTCTCGTTCATACATATTCCAAAGGCTATATGCATGGAGATGAACGCTTTCCAGTGTTTTATGCGTATTTAGGTTTATTCACATTTGCAATGCTAGGTCTAGTAATGACACCTAACTTACTACAATTATATATTTTTTGGGAGCTTGTGGGTCTGGGTTCTTTTTTGCTGATTGGCTTTTATTTTTATAAGCAGGAAGCAAAAGCAGCTGCTAAAAAGGCTTTTATCATGACTCGAATTGGTGACGTTGCTTTATTAATCGGGATGCTTATATTATTTTGGCAAGTTGGAAGTTTTGAATATGACGTGATTTTTCATGCCGTCAGTGCCGGGTCTATGTCTAGTAGCATGATTACTTTAATTGCTATCCTTATTTTTATAGGGGCGATAGGTAAATCTGGACAATTTCCTCTTCATACATGGCTTCCAGATGCGATGGAGGGTCCTACCCCAGTTTCAGCGTTAATTCATGCTGCTACCATGGTTGCGGCTGGTGTTTACTTAGTGGCCAATATGTTTCCACTGTTTTCAGCTAGTGAAGCTGCTCTAATGACAGTTGCGATAATTGGCGGTTTCACAGCCATATTTGCAGCTACCATTGGTATTGTTCAAAAGGACATCAAACGTGTGCTAGCCTATTCAACGGTTAGCCAGTTAGGTTATATGATGTTGGCCTTAGGTTCAGCAGGCTATGTTGCGGGCGTCTTTCATTTAATGACGCATGCTTTCTTTAAAGCATTATTATTCTTAGCAGCAGGTAGTGTAATCCATGCTGTCTCAACTCAAAATATCGATGAAATGGGTGGGCTATGGAAAAAGCTTAAGTATACGGGGCCGTTATTTTTAATCGGGACATTAGCTATTTCAGGAGTACCACTATTCTCAGGATTTTTTAGTAAAGACGAAATATTAATAGCTGCGTATAATCATGGTCATTATGTTTTGTTTGCAATCGCCTTATTGACTTCTTTTTTAACTGCTTTTTACATGTTTCGCTTGTTCTTTATGGTTTTTGCTGGTGAAAATCGTAAAAAGGTTCAATCTGTTCATGAATCACCACGTTCTATGATTTTTCCTATGATTCTTCTAGCCTTGTTAGCAATAGTCAGTGGTTATGTTAATACACCTTGGTTTGGAACCTTTCTAGGAGATTGGCTAGTAGAAGGAAATGCAGCGTTAGGAGATGGGCATGTTGATGGACCTTTTTGGATCATGATTGTTGCTACCATTCTTTCATTGATGGGTATTGTTCTTGCGTATCTCATTTATGTGAAGAAGAGTATTTCCAATGACTGGCTCGGAGGAGAGGAATCTGTATTTTATAGCTTATTCGCCAACAAATACTATATTGATGAAATGTATGGTTATACCGTCGTCCCACTAACAAAAGGGATTGCATGGTTCTTATCGTTTATTGATAAGTACATTGTTGGAGGAATCGTGTATTTAGTAGGGTATCTTGTCATGTTATTGGGGAGAATGGGATCGAGATTTCAAACGGGGCAAGTCCAACAATATGGAGTAGTGGCCTTAGTCGGACTCGCTATTTTATTAGTCGTTTTCGCGATAACAGGGGGGTATCTATAATGAATGATTGGTTATTACCATTTTTAGTTTTCTCTCCGTTACTCGGTGTTGTCATTTTGCTGTTTGTTTCTAAAAAACAGGAAACGCTAATAAAAGTTTTAGGAATTCTAGCGACTCTCCCTGCTTTATGTACAGCAATCTATTTATTTATCCAGGAAAGAATAGGAACAGATCTTCAGCTTTATGATTTAACTTTAAATTGGTTTCAATTTGGTAATTTTAAAGAATATGATCCCAACCTTTTCGCTGTTGACTTTGAACTAGGAATTGATGGATTATCTCTCGTCATGTTGTTACTAACGGCTGTATTAACAACTCTAGCTGCTATCGCTTCCGTAGTTATAAAGAAAGAATGGAAAGGATATTTCATCCTACTTCTAGTTTTACAAGTAGGAATGTTAGGTGTATTCACAGCTGAAAATATGATTCTATTCTTTTTATTTTTTGAAATTACTCTAGTTCCTATGTTTTTTTTAATCGGTAAATGGGGTTATGTCGAAAAGGAAAAAGCAGCATATAGCTTTCTAATTTATAATGGGCTAGGATCAGCTGTTTTATTAATTGTTATTATGATTCTGTTTGCTAAAACAGGAACGAGTAACATTGATATGCTACAAAAAATAATTTCTCATGGTGGAGTATCGTTAATTTCCAATATATCAACAGAATTAAAGTATGGTCTATTACTTGCTGTCGTTATTGCTTTTGGTGTTAAGCTTCCTATTTTTCCTTTACATACTTGGATGCTACGTGTTCATGTCCAAGCGCCACCAGCTATTGTTATGCTACATGCCGGTGTACTTTTGAAAATTGGTGCATTTGGGCTGATTCGATTCGGAATGGGAATCTTTTCACAGCAATTCAAGGAAATCGCTCTGTATATCGTTATATTAGGAATTATCAATCTTTTGTATGGAGCGTTTTTGGCTCTAATTCAAACTGATTTGAAAAAAGTTCTCGCTTATTCCTCTATCTCTCATATGGGAATTGTTTTAATTGGTTTAGGTGTTTTAAATGAAGCAGGAATACAAGGTGCTATTTTTCAAGTGGTTTCGCACGGCTTAATAGCAGCGTTACTATTCTTTCTCGTTAATATTATGTATGAGCGAGTCCAAACGACTGACCTTACTGAAATCGGTGGAATGGCTAAAGTGATGCCTATTTTTTCAGGGTTCTTATTAGCGGCAGGAATGGCTTCACTGGGACTACCTGGGATGTCTGGTTTTATAAGTGAATTTATGACATTTTTAGGCTTGTTTAAAGAAGAACCTATAATTGGAGCTATTGGTACTCTTGGTCTAATCTTAACTGCTGTATATGTATTAAGAGCGATTCTTTCTATTACATATGGAGAGAAAAATCTACCAAGACCAAGAATGACAGAGGACATCCAATCGATTGAATGGACTCCGCTAATTGTGTTAATGGGACTCATTATCGTAATTGGCGTGTATCCTTCTGTTTTATCTGAGCCTCTTAATGAAACAATGAAGTTAATATTATTAGGATTAGGAGGATGATGATCGATGGATATAAAGACTTTACTTTCATACAATTGGGGAGTCATGATGCCAGAGTTCATCATCCTAGGTGTTGCGACTTTATTGTGCTTAATCGATTTATTTATGCCATCAAAGGCTAGTCGTCGTTCATTAGCATGGATTGCTATTACAGGAGTTTTACTAGCCATCATTTCGTTAGTAGGATTGTTATCCATAGAATCTACTTCCATTTTACATGATACATTTATGCTGGATGCGTTCGGCAAGGCATTTAAATTACTATTATTGGTTGGAGCCGTTTTGGTACTTCTTCTTGCTCAAAGCTATCGTCCGGTTGAAGGGATGAAGGAAACAAGAGGAGAGTTTTATTATTTAATTCTTACAGCTTTACTAGGTGGAATGGTGATGACCTCGAGTGGTGATTTTATAACACTATTCGTAGGATTGGAGTTACTAACTATTTCATCTTACATACTTGCGGGAATTCGAAAACATCATTTACAAAGCAATGAAGCGGCAATGAAGTATGTTATAAGCGGAGGTATTTCAACGGCCTTTACACTATTTGG
The DNA here is from genome assembly GCF_000321185.1 of Bacillus sp. AP8. Taxonomy (NCBI): domain Bacteria; kingdom Bacillati; phylum Bacillota; class Bacilli; order Caryophanales; family Bacillaceae; genus Bacillus; species Bacillus sp. AP8. The sequence goes on along the minus strand of NZ_CAPG01000062.1, from coordinate 47,618 downwards.
AATGAGTTATTTATACGGGCTAACAGGTACGACCAACTTATCCGAAATGGGAACAATATTGGAACAGCTTTTAGAGAGCCAATACCAGTACCTTTTAGGAATTGCATTTTTTATGATAGTTGTAGGTTTAAGCTTCAAGATTGCTACCGCGCCATTTCATATGTGGGCTCCTGATGTGTATCAAGGATCACCAACACCTGTTACGGCTTTTTTAAGTGTTGTATCTAAGATAGCAGGTTTTGTTATTGTGCTACGGATTATACTTGCTTTATTTTTAAATGCACCAGGAGATGTACAAGGTGTATTTGGCTTTATGGATGAGAATAAGATTTATATTGGCTTCCTAGCGGGCATTACGATGATACTTGGAAATGTTATTGCACTTCGTCAAAAGAATATTAAGCGCTTATTAGCATATTCAAGTATTGCTCACGCAGGTTATTTATTAGTAGCCATTGCTACATTAGGCTATTTTACAATGAGCACGGTATGGTTTTATCTATTAGCCTATGTATTTATGAATTTAGGAGCATTTGCTGTCATTCAGTATATTTCGCAAACAACTAATTCAGATGAAATTGCCACATTTGCGGGTCTGTATAAAAGGGCACCATTTTTGGCAGTAGCATTTACAATCTTTTTACTTTCCCTAGCAGGAATACCAGGAACGGCAGGCTTTATTGCTAAGCTTAATATTTTTCTTGGAACATTTGCAGTTGATCCGAGCCATTACGTATTAGCGGGAATATTAATTGCTACCACGGTTGTATCTTATTTTTATTATTTTGGTGTAATGATTCAAATGTTTTTCCGCCCAGCTTATGAACAGAAAGGTTTAAATCAAATTAAAGTTCCTGCCAGTATAGTAATTGTCCTTGTCGTTTGTATTGTAGGTACAATTGGGTTTGGGCTAGCGCCGGGAGTAGCATTTGATTTCCTTCATGGACATTTCGGAGACTTCGAAGACTTCCTGAGGTAAGAAGAAATGCGGAAGTACCTTGTTCAGCCCCGCCCAGCATAAGGAAGGTCGGCTAGAAGGTTGGTTTTTGGACGGATTGCCTTATGTCTTCAAGCTGTAAAAGTCATCACTTACCAGTAATGACTTTCACAAGAGACTCAACGAGGTCTAAGGAAGAAAACTGGCTAGGTGTTGGAGAAGGACAAGAAGAAAAATCGTCATCGGTCCTTTTCTTTTGAGTGTGATAGCTAACTTCTTGAAATTTTGAGCTGTAGAATCTTTTGATACATTGTTTGATTTCAATACAAAAAGGAGCTATGCGGCAGAAATAAGACAGACCTTGTAGGAAGGTAATTTGTCCTTCCGTAAAGGGATGACTTATTTCCGAGCATATCAGGTGAAAGGTTAGACATAGAAAAATGTAAGCCCCCTTGCAAGTATAGGCCAATGGCTAAAACTGTCACAATTTCTTTAATTATGAGGAAAAAGCAATGTATAAATGAGGATGTCCTTGATGTGAAATGCTAGAGGACATCCTTTTTCTATTTGCTTTTTTTATTGCAATTCATTTAAGTTAAAGAAAAGTGTGACATTATTTAATTTGATTCGTTTATTTAGTGAAAGGAGATAGGAATGAAAAATGATGATTTAGAAAATGTATTTTCACGTTATTATCATGAGGTTTATTTATATGCATTTTTTCTATGTAAAAATCAATCATTAGCCGAAGATCTGGTAAGTGAAACATTTTTTAAAGCATTTATTTCTCTTGATAACGTAGATGATCGAATCAAATTTTGGCTATTACGTGTATGTAAGAATATATGGATTGATTTAGTAAGAAGAAGGAAGAAGCTTTCTGATACGATGATTAGTGAAGAAATGTTTGTTTCTGATGAAGTGATTATTAATCAAATTGTTCAAGACGAAAAGAAGAAGACGATTTTAAAAACAGTATTTTCATTACCAAACTCCTATAAAGAAGCGATTTTACTTTATTATTATTTAGATTTATCGTTGCATGAAGTCGCAGAAGCTTTAGGGATTTCTGATGGAGCTGCAAGGGCATTGCTATATAGGGCAAGGAAAAAAATGAAAACGATTTTGAGAGAGGAGGATTTATAGTGAACTTTAAAGAAGTTTTCATCAAGTATAAAAATGGTACAGCATCACCTGAAGAAATGAAGTTTATTGAAGAAGAACTTGAAAAAAATGAATTGATTAATGATTATTTGGCGGAAAAAATTGATTTAGAAATAAATGCTTCTTATGATGACGAACCAAAAGAGCAAGTAAGCAAGGAAATAAAAAAAATAAAAAAATCTGTTAATCGTAAAATAGTAAAGATTATTTCGTTTACGATTAGTATAATGATAGCTCTTATTTTACTTTTTCAATTTGGGATAGCTCCTGCTATTAATTCCTATTTTTATAACCCGAATAAAGGTTATGTAGATAAATATTCTGGCAATGGACAATTTTTTGTAGATATGGCAACTTTGACCGATCTTCATTTTCCAGGCTTTAATACATCCCAAGCTATGGCCGAACCATTAGGATATGGAAAATATAATCTAGAAATTTATCAATGGGATTCTTTTCGAAATGAGACAACTGTAAATCGAGGGAAATTGATTCGAAATGAGACTGAGTTGCCATTTGAATTTTATAAAGGAGTGTACGGTAATGCCTTTGGTGATGCTAGTAATGTCAATTACAAACAAGAACCAGAACAGTTTCAAGAGTATATAGCTGAATTAGAAAAATTGCCTGAAACAGCATTTGTTAAAGCTTATGTTTCCTATAAAAATGACTTGAATATGAAGCAACTTGTCGATTTAATGGAGAGAATGAGCCCGATTTACTTCTCATGGATTGCTATAAGATACGATTATATAAACACTCACATTGGTTTTGATCCAACAGGAACGGGTGTAATTATTGAAAAAAATGCAGTAGATGAAAAAAAATATCCGTATTTCGAATTGGCTCATGTCGGTGTGAATAAAACAGAAATAACACCAAAAATACTAGAAGTTCACTTTATATCGCAAGTGAAATATATGCATAATGCAAAATCTTTCCTTGACTCTTTATTCTCGGGAAATTTCTCTCCTGAATTGTATGAAGAAGTGTTAAGCTATGTAGAAAAAAATGGTGTTAATACGTATGGTGCAGTTGTACAAGGAAATGTTAAGGATATATTGAAACTTGCTAGACAAGATATGATCAATAGCTTAATGATTGATGATGTGAAAATTTCAGCTTATGAAAAATGATGTGGAGGTTGTATTTTCTCGATGAAAATAAATGATTCATAAGCTGATTTTGTTGTAAAAACTAAAAATTTAGAAAATTATATTTACTTTTAACAAATCGTATGCTAATATTGTGGAAATTAAAACAATTAAACGCGTTGACGAAGAGTAGTAGCTGTAGGAATCACTTTAGAGAGCTGATGGCTGGTGAGAATCAGTGTGAGGATTATGGTGAATGGACTTCTGAGCATTCGAACTGAACTTTCTGTATAGAGATAGTAGGCTTCGACGAAAGGTCTCATCGTTATAAGAGACACGTATTCAAGCAATCATGGCTTCGATACGAACAGAGCGGCTGTACATACAGCTAATAAAGGTGGCACCACGGGTATCTCGTCCTTTTTGGAATGAGAGCCCTTTTTTGCGTGTACAAACAAATAAAAATAAATCGTTGATTAAGAGTAGTACATCTGTTTTTGAACTTTACAGAGAGTCGGGAATTGCTGAGAACCGATAAGCTTCGAGCAGATCGAATGGACTTATGAGAGGCATGTTGAAGATAAGTAGGCAGGCTCGGCTTCCACCGTTAACAGGATAGGGTATTAAGATGTACCTGAAAAGAGTGAGAGGAATCAGTCATTCCTCTAACAGAGGTGGCACCACGGTAAATAATCGTCCTCTACAGGCCTATTAATGCTTGTAGAGGTTTTTTGCGTTTGTATCATTCTATATCTGAAAGATTCTAAAACTATTGTGAGGTGTATAACTTGAAAATGGCTAAGAAGAAATTGTTTCGAATAGACATTGAAGGAGATATTTATACAGCTATTGGCATTTTTCAAAGTTTGCCAGGAGAAAAGAAATTTTTGTTAGAAAGCTCTTTAAAACATGAGCAACAAGGACGGTACTCATTTATAGGGAGTAACCCATATATGGAGGTAAAGGCAAATAAGCAAATTATCATTCAAAAAGATGGTGTTCAAACAATCCGAAATGAACGTTTTTTAGATGTGATTAAGGAGATTATTCCAGATGAAGCTCTCCAATGTGATTTGCCTTTTCCATTTTTAGGAGGAGCGGTTGGATATGTAGGTTATGATGTGATTCGCCAATATGAAGATATTGGACCTGAATTAGTAGATGAGCAGAATATGCCAGAGGCACACTTAATGTTTTATCGAGATGTGATTGTATATGACCATATTAATCAGCAAGTATCAATCGTATCCCTAGATGATGAGACAGCTGAGCAGTCCTTTTATAACCGTGTTCAACGAATAGTAGAGAGTATTCAAGCTGGAAAAACTTTAGATGCACCGCAAGATCGAAAGAAGAAAAAAATAGACTTTCAATCTAAAGTCACACAACAACAGTTTGAAGAAATGGTTGTAAAGGCAAAGGAAGAAATACGGAAGGGAGAAATTTTCCAAGTTGTTCTTTCGCAGCGGTTTTCTACTTTGTTCCATGGCGATCCATTTCAATTTTATCGTAGCTTAAGGCGTCATAATCCATCCCCTTATATGTACTATATTGATTTCAAAGATTATCACATTGTTGGGGCATCGCCAGAAAGTTTGCTTAAAGGAGATGGAGAAAATGTGATGACAAACCCGATTGCAGGTACTAGAAAGCGTGGTTTGACCGCCGAAGATGATCAGGCTTTACAGGAGGAATTACTACAAGATGAAAAAGAATTAGCTGAGCATCGAATGCTTGTTGATCTTGGAAGAAATGATTTAGGAAGAGTATGTGAAATAGGCTCTATTGAACTAACAAAATATATGCTCGTTGAAAAGTACAAGAGTGTTATGCACATTGTATCGGAAGTGAGAGGAAAGAAACGTAAGGATATAGCTAACATGGATGTATTAGCTGCGTGTTTACCAGCGGGTACTGTATCAGGCGCTCCAAAAATAAGAGCAATGAATATTATCAATGAATTAGAAAGTGTTAAACGAAATGTATATGCAGGAGCAGTAGGTTACTTTTCGAGTCATGGAAGCTTTGATTTTGCCTTAGCGATTCGAACGATGATAGTGAAGGATGGAGTGGCAACTATACAAGCTGGAGCAGGTATTGTATATGATTCAGATCCTAAAGCCGAGTATCAGGAAGTGTTGAACAAAGCTAGAGCATTGATGGAGGTGGAGATATGATTTTACTGATTGATAACTATGATTCCTTTACGTATAACCTGTTTCAACAAATTGGAAACTTTCAACCAGATATCAGGGTTATACGGAATGATGTGATGACTCTTGAAGAAATTGAACAGTTACAACCTGAGGCAATCATTATTTCTCCTGGGCCAGGAAGACCTGAACAGGCTGGTAAATGCATGGAAATTATTCAACGATTTTATAATACGATCCCTATTTTAGGTATTTGTTTAGGCCATCAAGCAATAGCTGCAGCTTTTGGAGGTAAGGTTAAAGCTGCTAAAACCATAATGCATGGGAAGATGTCGACTATTGTTCATAAATCGAATGGTGTTTTTGTAGATTTACCAATAAATCTAGAAGTCATGCGTTATCATTCTTTAGCTGTTGAAAAAGAAACATTGCCGGATTGTTTAGAGATACAAGCTCAGACAGAGGATGGAGAAATTATGGCGATTTACCATAAAGATTTTCCTGTAATAGGTATACAGTTTCATCCTGAATCGATAGGTACTCGTGAAGGAGATAAGATGATTCGTAATTTCTTACGTATATCAAGAAAGGGTGTATTGAAATGAAACGATATTTACAAATGCTTACAAATAAACAATCATTAACTGAAGATGATATGAAAATGGTAGCTACTGAATTATTTCGAGAAGATATATCGGAAAGTGAAATTGCAGGTTTAATTATTGGATTAAAGGCAAAAGGAGAGAGTGTAGAAGAAATAACGGGCTTGGTTGAAGTTCTAAGAGCTAAAGCACTACCGTTCACAAGAACCTTTCCAGGAGTTATGGATAACTGTGGAACGGGAGGAGATGGATCGCAAAGCTTTAACATCAGCACAACATCTGCTTTTGTTATTGCTGGGGCAGGTATTAAGGTGGCCAAGCACGGAAATAGAAGCATTAGCAGTAAAACAGGAAGTGCGGATGTCCTTGAAAAACTAGGAGTAAGATTGGATTTACATCCAGAGCAAGCCGAAGAGCTTTTAAATGAAATTGGCATTGCATTCTTATTTGCTCCACATGTCCACCCAAATTTAAAAAGAATTATGAAGGTAAGACAAGATTTGAAGATCCCTACTATTTTTAATTTGATAGGTCCGCTTACAAATCCTGTTCAGCTCGACTATCAATTATTAGGATTGTATGAGCGAAAATACGTTTCTCTTTTTGCTGAGGTTTTGCAGCGCCTAGGTAGAAAAAGAGCGGTTGTCGTTAATGGAGCAGGTTTTATGGATGAGGCATCATTAGCAGGGGAAAACATAATCGCTGTTTTAGAAAATGGACAGATTCAGTCATTCGTTTTAAGTCCCGAGGAAGTTGGATTCCAAACGGTTCCGAATCATTTGATTAAAGGTGGCGACTCATCGGAAAATGCTGAGATTCTATTACGTGTTCTACAAGGAGAAAAAAGTGTTTTTCGAGATACTGTTTTGCTCAATGCTGGATTAGGTATTTATGCAGGAGGGAGGGCAGCAACAGTTAAAGAGGGAATTGAAGTAGCGAAGGAAAGTATTGATTCAGGTCGAGCATATTCGATATTGCAAGCTTTAATAGAAAAAGGGGGAAAACTACATGAGTTCCATATTGCAGCAAATTCTTAAAGAAAAACAAAATGAAGTAAGAATTATGAAAGAACAAGCAAGAAAAACTTGTCCAAGAAAGCCATTATCTTTAATTAAAGCTATTCGTGAAAAAGAACCGATAGGAATTATTGCTGAAATTAAACGTCATTCTCCATCAAAAGGAGCATTACATGAAAACGTTGATCCTATAGAGCAAGCGAAACAATATGAACAATCAGGTGCGGCAGCTATTTCAGTTCTAACAGATACTCCGTTTTTTAAAGGGAGCTTTTCTGATCTTGAGGATATACGAGGGCAAGTGAATCTTCCTATTCTTTGTAAGGATTTTATTATAGATGAAGTACAAATTGATAAGGCCAAATGTGTAGGTGCCGATGCTATTCTTTTGATTGTTGCAGCACTTTCTGAAGATGAGTTAAAGACGCTTTTTGATAAAGCAATTCATGAAGGATTAGATGTTCTTGTAGAAGTACACGATGAAAAAGAACTACAGATTGCTGTTAATCTTGGAGCAAAACTAATTGGTGTAAATAATAGAAATCTATCCACTTTTCAAGTAGATATTGAAACAACTGTAGAATTAGCTCAAAGTCCTCTCATCACGAATCAATTGTTAATAAGTGAAAGTGGTATTGCTATCCAAGACGATGTAAGGAAAGTTAAACAAGCTGGAGCAGCAGGGATTTTAGTAGGTGAGACTTTAATGAAATCAAAAGATATTGCAGCAACTATTCATGAATTGTCTTTAAAAGAAATATAAGAAGATCCTAGTATAGTTCAGTTGATTCAAAAGCTTTTATCATATTTTAAAAAGAAAAGAAGGCTACAATATGAACGTGAAAATATGTGGAATTATGGATGTTGAGACAGCACTTTTCGCTGCTAGAATGGGAGCGGACGCGCTTGGATTTGTCTTTGCACCAAGTAGAAGGCGGGTTACGCCAGAGCTAGCTAAAGAAATCATTCAACAATTACCAGATCTTGTTGCAAAAGTAGGGGTATTCGTAGACGAGTCTGTTGAAGTAATAGAAGAAATTGCTTCGTTTTGCGGTTTGACCATCATTCAATTACACGGTGAAGAAAGTATGGATATGTGTAACCAACTATCTTTACCGGTCATTAAAGCAGTAGGAATTGCAAATGAAGAGGATGTGAAAAAAGCATTACGTTATCCTACATCTTACCTTCTTGTAGATAGTCCAAAAGGACAAATGTATCATGGTGGGAACGGTGAAACTTTTGATTGGCATGTATTAAACGAAATAGATTATTTGAATAAAAAGCTCATACTAGCTGGTGGCTTAAAACCAGAAAATGTGAAAATAGCTATTCAAACAGTGCGCCCTTATATGGTCGATGTTTCGAGTGGGGTAGAAACAGATGGGAAGAAGGATTTCGATAAGATAAGTCAATTTATTTTAGCAGCCAAAGGAGAGGAAATGGAGTGAAAAATTATACATTACCGACTAAAGATGGGCGCTATGGTGTATATGGTGGACAATTTATACCGGAAACATTAATTGAAGCCTCGATTCAGTTAGAGGCTGAATATGAGAAGTCGCAACAAGATGAATCATTTCAAAAAGAATTTCAATATTATTTGAAACAATATATCGGGAGAGAAACACCTTTATACTATGCGGAAAGATTATCGGCGTTTGCAGGCAGTGCAAAAATCTATCTAAAAAGAGAAGATTTAAATCATACTGGCGCACACAAAATTAATAATACGATCGGTCAAGCGCTTTTAACGAAAAGAATGGGAAAAAAGAAAGTGGTGGCTGAAACGGGTGCAGGGCAGCATGGTGTGGCTACGGCTACTGTTTGTGCCTTATTGGGACTAGAATGCACTATATTTATGGGAGCAGAAGATGTAAAAAGACAAAAACTAAATGTCTTTCGAATGGAGCTGTTAGGAGCGAAAGTAATCAGTGTTACACAAGGAAGTGCAACACTTAAAGATGCGGTAAATGAAGCCTTACGTTATTGGGTAGCTCATGTGGATGATACTCATTATTTAATGGGGTCTGTACTAGGTCCTCATCCGTTCCCGCAAATAGTTCGAGACTTTCAGAGTATTATTGGTACCGAAACGAAAAAGCAAATAATAGAACAGGAAGGAAAACTCCCTGATACGATTGTTGCTTGTATTGGTGGTGGATCTAACGCAATGGGGATGTTTTATCCTTTTCTTGAAGAAGATGTTCAATTAGTTGGAGTTGAAGCAGCAGGTAAAGGATTGCAGACAGATTATCATGCAGCTTCACTAACGAAAGGAAAAGTAGGTGTTTTACACGGAGCCAAAATGTATATTCTTCAGGATGAAAATGGTCAGGTAATCGAAGCACACTCTATTTCAGCTGGACTAGATTATCCTGGTGTAGGGCCAGAGCATTGTTTGTTACATGACGAAGGTAGAGTGACGTATACATCCATTACTGATGAAGAAGCTCTTGAAGCTCTTCAAATATTATGTAAAACAGAAGGGATTATACCAGCGCTTGAAAGTTCGCATGCTGTTGCACATGCCATTAAATTGGCAAAAATAATGAATGCAGATCAAACAATGGTTATTTGCTTATCTGGTAGAGGAGATAAAGATGTTGAAGCAGTAAAAGGCTATTTAGGAGGGGAACGGTTGTGAAGAGGCTATTGATAAAGGATGTTATGCATGGAGTACTTTATGAAGGGAAAAAAAGCTTTGTCCCATATATAATGGCTGGAGATGGTGGACTTGAACAGCTGATTCCACGTTTGGAGCTTTTACAAAATGCAGGAGCAACTATGGTTGAAATTGGAGTCCCATTTTCTGACCCAGTAGCGGATGGGCCAGTTATTCAAGCAGCTGGTTTAAGAGCGCTACAAGCAGGTACGACACTGAGGGCCATTTTAGACACATTAGAAAATGTTCGTGAAAAGATTACAATTCCACTTATATTTATGACATATTTAAATCCAATTCTTTCTATAGGAATCGAAAGTTTTGCAATGAAATGTAAAGAAATAGGTATTGACGCGTGTATTATTCCAGATGTGCCACTAGAAGAAGAGGATGAAATGAAACCAATATTAAATAATTATGGAATAGCTTTTATTCGATTGGCTTCTTTAACAAGTCCACCTGAGAGATTACAACAAATTTGTGAAGGTGCTGAAGGATTTTTATACGCTGTTACGGTTAAAGGTGTAACTGGAGTAAGAAATGAATTTGAAAAGAACGTAGAAAGTTACTTGCAAAATTTAAAAGAAATGAGTCAGATTCCAGTACTAGCTGGCTTTGGAATTTCTACGCCTGAACATGTCCGAAATATGATACACGTTTGCGATGGAGTAATAGTAGGTAGCCGAATTATTCAACTTCTTGAGATGGGAGCAGAAGAAGAAATTACTCATTTAATTAAAGCTTTGTATGAATAGAGTTCTGAATATTTAGTTTATTATTGCTAGTTTTTGAAAAAGAGGTATAGAATTATGTGAAAAAGGAGGATGTGACCAAGAGAATTTCTTTTGGAACAGCCTTTTTCTTTTTTATGGGCTTTTTTTTAATAATGTACCGAGGAGGATCACCACCTGCTCAATGGAAAACGTGCATCATGGAGCAGAATTCAACTCATACTATTATCTAGGAAACAAATGTGTACTTTGATAGAATCTTAATTTGAATTCCATGTTTTAAAAGAAAATAGGAAATAAATATGGAAGTTTTATGGATTATTTTAAAAATAATATCTATTTTGTTTACTTAAAAATGGAATGTTTATATAATGTAGTGGGTAGTAATTGGAATTGATTTGAAAATGAAGTTTAAAGAGATGAAGAATATCCTTTTTTTACAGACTTTGTATGGTAAAATGTAAGGTGGATATTATAAAAAGGAGGCAACTAAATGTTTGTCGATTTAGGACAACAAGCCATGTTTGGAATTATAATACATTTATTTTTTTTCGCCATAACTTGGTGGGCCCTCCAAGCTCTTAATTTTGAAAAATTTCTACGCGCGAATAAAGTTATGCAAGCAAGATTATTGTATATTTTATTAACGCTAGCAATTGGCTCAACTGTGAGTAACTTCTTTTTAGACTACCTATCATTATCTACTCAAATTCCGTTCCTATTTCAAAACTAATAAATAAAGAAACGAATCTAGTAAATAATCATTCTACTAGACTTTACTATAAAGTCTATTTTTTATGATGAGCGTTAGAAGAAAGATGTCAAAAAATGACGATAACTGAAGAGTATGTTCATACCCCTAAAGGAAATAATGGTTTGATAGGGGAGGAATATGAATATGAAAATAGTAGGTTATCTTGTTTTTGCGAGTTTCATTTTATTTGGTATTGGGAAAATAGGGATTGTGGCTGAACGTAATCAAGATGATTTAGATGTTATGAATCAAGTTATAAAACAAGAAAAAAATATTACGATAGAGGGATGGTCAGTCACAGCTAGAGAAGCAATTAACTCAATCACAACTGAGAAAGATTTTGCAAAAGAATTCAATAGGATTAAAGAAAAAAATCCTAATTTTATATGGAATATACAACAAGACTCGCATAAATACGTGACAGTTGGTACAAAAAAGGGTGCTTATTTTGAGGAAACAATCACAATAGCCTCTACTGTTCATAGTAAACAAGAATCATATATTACATATGAAATAAGAGGGAAGAAATTGAAATCTGCATGGATTTCAAATATTGGAAAAGCGATTGAACATAGAAAACACGCTGTATTTAGTGGAAATACCACATTTTTCACTTGTATAGAAGGCCAATTCAATGATACTATTGATAAGGTTTTAACTTCTATGATTGACAATTGGTTGCAAAAGTTTAAGGCGCAGGAAGTAGAAAGTTTAAAAGAAAAAGATTTTATTTCTATTACTGCTAAGTCGTCTTTGTTTGAGCAATCACAAATTAGTGAACATTACAATTTACAACTAGCCATGAGATCTGATGGAATGGGCGCAAGGACGACTTTCGTAATTGGCACACCCATCATAACATTTGAATATTAATATATAGAAATTGGACGCGGAGGGGAATACTTTTGGAAAAGATCATCGTCCGTGGCGGAAACAGACTAAATGGAACTGTAAAAATTGAAGGAGCTAAAAACTCCGTACTGCCTGTTATCGCTGCAACATTATTAGCAAGCAATGGAAAATGTATAATTAAAGACGTACCTACTCTCTCCGATGTATTTACGATAAATGAGGTACTACGTAACTTAAATGCTGATGTTACCTTTTCAGATAATGTCATAACTGTAGATGCATCAAGAGAGTTAAAAGAAGAGGCACCGTTTGAATATGTTCGTAAGATGCGTGCTTCCGTATTAGTGATGGGCTCTTTGCTGGCGCGTAATGGGAAAGCTCGTGTTGCTTTACCAGGCGGCTGTGCAATTGGTTCACGTCCCCTTGATCAACACCTTAAAGGCTTTGAGGCTATGGGTGCAGTTGTTAAAGTAGGAAATGGATTTTTAGATGCAGAAGTGAACGGTAAATTAAAAGGTGCAAAAGTTTATCTGGATTTCCCGAGTGTAGGTGCTACTGAAAATATTATGATGGCTGCTACATTAGCAGAAGGAACGACTATTTTAGAAAATGCTGCAAAAGAACCGGAAATTGTTGACTTAGCAAATCTTTTAAACAAAATGGGCGCTAAAGTACGAGGTGCTGGAACGGCAACAATTCGTATTGAGGGCGTTGAAGAGCTATATGGAACAACTCATACTATTATTCCAGACCGTATTGAAGCAGGTACATTTATGGTTGCTGCAGCAATCACTGAAGGAGATGTGCTTGTTAAGGGTGCAGTTGCGGAGCATTTAACATCTCTAATTGCTAAAATGCAAGAAATGGGTGTTGAAATCATTGAAGAAAATGAAGGCTTACGTGTAATTGGGCCAAAGCATATGAAGGCAGTAGATATTAAAACGATGCCTCATCCAGGCTTCCCTACAGATATGCAGTCACAAATGATGGCGCTTCTGTTAAAAGCAGAAGGTACTGGTATGATTACAGAAACGGTATTCGAAAACCGTTTTATGCATGTAGAAGAATTCCGTCGTATGAATGCAGATATCAAGATTGAAGGCCGTTCAACGATTATTAATGGACCTTCTAATTTACAAGGTGCAGAGGTCGCTGCAACAGATCTTCGTGCTGCAGCTGCGCTTATCTTAACTGGATTAGTGGCAGACGGCGTTACTCGTGTTACAGAATTAAAGCATTTAGACCGAGGATATGTTAATTTCCATGGTAAATTAGCTGCTTTAGGTGCTGATATTGAACGAGTGAACGAAGATTCTAGTACAAGTGCTGTTGTTGCAGACGTAAAAGCATAATTATTTGTCATCGTTTTTGATGTACGATATATAAAAAATAAACCCGAATGGCGAGCGCTATTCGGGTTTTCTTTGTAGTAATTAGGATGTAGATTTTAACGAGGTTGTCGCTGAAGAGGTGATCGATAAAGATTGTTTGGAGTTTTAAGGTGTGAAATTCTTTCTTAGACTCCCTGAAGCAGAAACCACCTTTTTCTATAAGACTCTCCTTTATTGATTGGGGAGAAGCTTAAAGATAACCGACCAAGCAAAAGAAATGGAGAAGCTTTTCTAATAAAAGAGTAAGATTTCAGTCATAATACTATTTTTATCCCATAATATGTAAAGTGAACATAATACGGGGGAGGCCGATATATTGAAATCTATTAAACCATTTTTTATTGCAGCATTAATTGTAACAATCATAGCTATTATGATTCCTGCTGTACTTGTGTTTCCATTTTCAAAAGATGAGACGGAAGCTAAGTTGAGAGATCAATTACCCGCTAGCAAAAAAACAACCATGAATATGAGTAAATTAGAAGATACAAGTATTGAGGTAGCTGTTCTTCGTTCTGCTAGTAATCAAGTTGAAAAGTTACCTCTCGAGAAATACATAGTTGGAGTTGTTGCAGCCGAAATGCCTGCTAACTTCGAGCTAGAGGCTTTAAAAGCGCAAGCGCTTGCTGCTCGAACGTATATTATTAATCAAATGCTCTATGGCGGTAATAATAACCTGAATGGAGCAGATGTAACTGATACGGTAAAGTATCAGGTGTATACGGATGATGCAGAGTTAAAGAAAAAATGGGGTCCTGAATACGATAAAAATAGGCAAAAAATAATAAAAGCAGTACTTGAAACAGAAGGAATGATTTTGGCTTATGATAACCAACCCATTCTTGCACAGTTCTTTTCTACAAGTAATGGATACACAGAGAACTCAGAGGATTATTGGAAAAATTCTTATCCGTATTTGAAAAGTGTTAATAGCCCTTGGGACCGTAAATCTCCTAAATTTTTAGGAAGTAAAACGATTTCTGTCGCAGAATTTGAACAGAAATTAGGAGTGAAAATAAACAACTCTCAAAAGATAGGAACGATTGAAAAACGAACATCTGGAGATCGAGTAGCTACTGTAAACTTTGGTGGAAAGAGATTAACGGGAAAACAAATTCGAGAAAAGCTCGATTTACGATCAACAGATTTTGAATGGAAGAGAAAAGGTAATTCCATTATTATTACAACTAAAGGTTTAGGTCATGGGGTTGGAATGAGTCAATACGGAGCGAATGGCATGGCGCAAGAAGGGAGTTCCTACAAGCAAATTGTTCAACATTACTATCAAGGAATTAATATTATTTCATCTGATACACTAGTAGATAAGATAGTAGCACAGAAATAAAATGCAAATGACCTTCTCAATTGTAGAGAGGGTCATTTTCATTAGCATTTAGAATGATAATGAATAGTGAACATGTAAGATCTAGCTGCTGTGTTGTACTCTTTTTTCAATACTTGCAAGGTGTGGTATTTGAAATATATGGTATTTCTGTTTCGGACGTTCGTTTACGACATCTTATGTCATAATAAAGTGAACCTTTAAGCGAAAGAAGATTCTAATCACATCTATCCGCTATTAACTGCTAGAATGATTATGCTTTTTATTTAGGTTGTTTTTAAAATAAGCTTGGTGAATTAAATAATTTGCTTGATTGGAGTAAAGTACGAGACTTCTACGTGAGTAGCGGAAAGCGCGCACCCTGGTGTATATTTTCCGCTTTGTTAATAAGCAATGAAGATCGAACAGCATTTTTGAAACGTCAGTTTGAATAGCATAAAGGAAATCTTGCATTCTTAAAACATTTGTTTTTTGTTCATCTGTAGCTCTATCCTAGAGCTTTACATCAGATGCAACGAGACAAAGTTATGAACAATTGAAGGGAAGGTAATACACAAAGTGTCGACATTAAATAAAATTTTGAAATGGTTTATGTTTCTATTTGAAGGCTTTCTTGCTATACCAATTTTAGGTGGAGCTGTTGTTATTGCAAATGGATGGGCTCCGCTTGTCATAGCATTCTTTCTCCATGCGTTATCTATCATTTTATTGTTTCTAGATAAAAGATTAGCGATTACAGGCAATGTAGTTGGAGTAATAGGTGCTTTGTTTAGTTGGATACCTTTAGTCGGTTGGTTTTTCCATACTATAACAGCTTTTCTGTTATTTATTGAAGCCATCTATCTATCATTTACAAGTAATAGCAAGACCCGCTATCTATAAGAGAAAAGAAGACTCGAAAATAGAGTCTTCTTTTTGTTGGGAATATTTAACCACCAAATTATTACTTGTTTTAGGCTTATTCATTTTGTCTGCTTCTTTTGAAAGCAAGTGGGGTACACTTATGAAACTTATAAAATGTTTTATAAAAATGCCCCATATTATGAAAACCAGAGCGTTCAGCTATTTCTTCAATTGAAATCTGCTCTGTTAAAAGAATCCGCTCTGCTAGTTTTATCCGTTCATGCTGAATATGTTCAATAAATGTAATGCCCATCGTTTTTTTAAAGAGTTTTACAAAATAATGATAATTTAAGTTTAAAAGGTGACAGCAATGATTAGCAGAAAGATCTTCTGTGAGATGCTGTGAAATATACTGAAGAACAGGTCTTAGACGCTCCATTTCCGCTGAAGAAAACTCATCCAAAATATGCAGGTGATCATGTCTCAGAATGGTTAAGAGAATATCTTTAATATGAATGTTGATTGCAACTTCATAACCACGCAGATGATCTATAGACTCTTTGTGAATCCTCATGACTAGTTCGAAAACCTTTTTCCTTACTTGTTCATTTTGTTGAAATATATAATTTAGTTTACTTAAATTCATGTTTGGATTCAGCAAACTATGCATAAAAGGAGCTAAGCTAGGTTCGAAGAATTTGTTCACATCAAATTGAAAAACAATATAATGTACATCTAAATTTTGATCTAAGTGCACCTCCATAGGTCCGATTAAAAAAACATCACCATTTTTTAAATGATACACTTTCTCCTGGATCACAATTTCCATACTACCATCAAGAATAATAAGAATTTCGAGCTCTTTATGAAAGTGCCACTTGCCTTGAAGTAATTCTTTGCCTCTTGGGGATGCCTCATATATTTTAACAGCAAGAGTCGGGTCATTATATTGAATGATTTCATTAAATGATTTCACGAATGTCACCTCCAATGACAAATTAGCATATAAATTCACCTAAAACAATGATAGTTTTCGTCGAATGAAATAAGTATGATGAATATGTTTTTAATTACTTTATATACATGAGTAGAAGGAGATTACATCATGAAATTTGAAGCCAAATTATACTTAGTTATGATGACATTTTTAAACTTTTCACTTGCTCTATCCGGAGTGTTCGTGAATATCTTTATATGGAACATTGATAATTCCTTTTCTCTTTTAGCATTTTATAGTTTATCAAATTCGATAGCGATTCTTGTTAGTTTTCCAATCTGTGCCTGGATTGCGAGACAAACATCACCAATGTCATGTTCACGTGTAGGTATTCTCTTTTTTGTCATTGGTTATGGATTTCTATTGTTGGTGAGAGAAGAAGCGGTTAACTATGTGTTTGTGTTGGGGACAATACTAGGATTGGGAACAAGTTTTTTTGTTATTGGCCAGCATATGCAAATCTTTAATATTACACAAGATCGCAATCGTGATCGCTTTTTATATATTCTTAGTTTCCTAACAAATGGGGTAGGAATGCTAGCTCCAATTATTTCGGGCTTCACCATTAGTCGTTTTATTGGAATGAAAGGATATTATATCATTTTTGCGATTTCTTTCTTCTCTTTTTTAGTAACAGCACTTGTTTCAATTGGTATTAAAGGGAAGAAGCTTTCAAAGCAATCTCATTTTAGAGAGGTATGGAAAAATCCTACTAAAGAATGGAGAGGGATGTATTGGGTAAGTATGGCAACCTATATGGTAGAAGGTACATATTCTTCATTCTTAGTAACGATTATGACCTTTTCGATATTAAAGGATGAGCTTTCTTTTGGAGGGTATAATACGTTTGCGGCGTTTATGGGTTTAATGACTTCTCTATGGCTTGCGAAGATTTCTAGTCCAAAATTAAGAATGAAAATATTTACGATTGGATCTATTCTATTGGCTGCATCCTCTATTTGGATTAGTCTTTCACCAACTTTTTGGACACTTGTTATTTATGCAGTGTTGTCAGTCATTGGGTTAAATATGATGAATACAACGATGAATGCTTGGATGTATGCTTCTATCGAGTTTGATCCGAAGTTTGAAGAACGTCGTTTAGATTACATTGTTGTTCGAGAGATACCTGTTGGTTTGGGTAGAATTATGGGAATTGCTCTTTTCTTTATCATGAATGCTCTTTTCGATGCAGAAAAAATCCTACCAATTAGTTTTGCTCTATTTGGTTCCGTTTTTATCTTCCTTATTCCAGCATTAAGAAAAATATGGAACAATCATCATTCTTTAGCGTAAGAAATATTTTGTGTTTAAAAGATTATTATCTAAAAGATTGTTGTTTTCTATAAGTTCAGTGACAAAATAGGTGATTGAAGCGAGCATCCTGGAGCAGAATTCAACCTATACTAAACCTGGTTAATAGGTAACAAAGTTTATCGATACAGCCATTCAAAAGAACCTGGCATATTAGCTTGGTTCTTTTTGAATTCGATTTAAAAGGCTTTTCTTTCTATAAAAATAATGAAAACGTATATGTCCCCAAACTGCTAATACACCAATCCAATCTTTTGCGATATCAAAAAGAGAGGCAGAGCGATAGTGATAAAAAGATTGGTGAATCTCATCTACTACTCCATACATAGCGGAAATGAGCGCAACTATCATACTAGAACGTAGAGATAGTTTTCCGTTTATAGCTAAAGCTATTACGAATAAAGCATATAAGACAGCAAACTCAATTAAATGCATACTCTCTTTCCATATAAGATCCCATTTGGAATCTGGTAGCTCTACGATAACGTCAGTTGGTAGACTAGAAAGTATCCATATCATAATCATGTATCCAAATGGTAATAACCAAGTGATCAAACGTAAACTTTTCTTCATAAGTGAATTCCTTTCTTTCTCCTCATTGAATGATAGTATATCGATTTAAAATGAAACACTTTTCTAAGTCTCTACTACATCCAAAAAGACCAATAACGGTTTTTCTTATTGTACCATGTAACGAGAAAATAAAAATTTTTTAGAAAATGTATAAATTTTCAAAAATATGTTCAAAATGGTTGCTGAGGTGATAATCATGAGAGAGGAAGAAAAGAAACGTACTTCTCAAAAATCAGGAATAAGACGTATTCTTTCAAAGCGTTGGGCATTACCAGCAATCTATTTAGTGAGTGCAGCTATTCTATTAACAGCGGTTCTATGGTACCAAACTAGTAATAATAATAATGCAACAGAACCTGGTAAAGTAGGTTATGAGGAAAATGGTACAGCATCCAAGAATAAGGATGAGAAAGCGGTAGAGGTAAATAGTAAGTTAGAAAACTTTATTAAGCCGGTTTCGAATCAAGATGATATGATTGTGAAAACACCATTTTATGACGTGAATGGCGAAGAAGCTGATCAAGAAAAAGCTCTTGTATTCTATGATAATCAATACCGTTTAAATCATGGTATCGATGTAGCAATGAAAGATGGTAAATCTTTTGATGTATTGACTGCTGTTAGCGGTAAAGTAACGCAAGTGAAAGAAGATTCATTACTTGGCAATTCGATTGAAGTTGAACATGGTGATGGCATCACAACACTTTATCAATCTGTTACAGATATCGCAGTGAAAGTTGGCGATACAGTTAAGCAAGGACAACCACTTGCTAAGGCTGGTCAAAGCTTATTAAATAAAGACGCTGGTATCCATGTGCATTTTGAAATTCGTAAAGATAATATTGCTGTAAATCCAGAATCATATTTCAAAAAACCTGTTACAGCTTTGAAAGATGCAGAAGTAGTGAATGGAACTCCTAAAGATGAAAAAAGCGTTAGCGAGGATGAATCAACAAAGGAAAAATCCTCAAAAGATTCAAATACTAAAGCAGAATAATAAACGAGTAGAATTGAATCATTTAAAATATGTGAGTAAGTGAACTGTCCAGTTTTTTTGAGGGCAGTTTTTTTTGTTTACTGTAAAAATGCTTAGTCTAACGCGTTCCCCTGATTTTCCCCATGAAAGCTACTTTTAATTTTTGTAAAGAAAGCAGCCTTTGTAAAAGTCCTGACTATTCATATTTATAGCTAAAGGTCATATGTTAATGCAGATAGAATGGTGACGATTCCAAATAGGATATGTAGATTATAAAAAACATTATTGTAGACGTACTATCTGTAAGTCGTCGAACCTTTTCTAATTCACAGAAATGTTTATTGACCTTTACATGGGTTCGTTAGGATAATTAAGTTAATAATGTATATTTTTTACAATTGTTGTGTGAGCAGTTCGGTTCTTAATGAATTTTCTAATGAGAGGTTGATTGGAAATGTTAGAACAGAATCAAACGATATTAATGGCGGCTTCTATTCATCCTTTTTTTCAAGAACTTGATCGTATTGAATTACTGAATTTAATAGGAAAATGTGAAGAACGAATATTTCAGCCAAATGAAGTGATTTTAAAAGCTCAGCAGCCAAGAATAGGTCTTTATTTATTAGTGAAGGGGATAGCGGAAGTATATATTAAAGACGAGAATGGTAGAAGAGATGAGGTATTAGAAGTACTTCAAAAAGATGAATTGTTTGGTTTTTCTAGTCTAACTAATTTTCTAGATGAAGACCAACAAATCAAGGATTCAAATGTAGAAACAATGGTTGAAGTACGCGCTATCGAACAGAGTCTAGTTTTACTTATTCCTTTTGACATTGTATCCGAAAGATTGCGTTCGAGAGATGTCCAACAATTTTTATTGTCTCAAGTTTCGATGAGATTAAAAGAAGTGTATCGCTCGCTTGCTGAACAAGTAGCACTGGCTCGAGAACATGGAGAACGAGACACACTGATTTTAAGAGTTCAAGATTTAATGACTTTACAGATTACCTCTTGTAATCCTGAAGCAACAATACAAGAAACGGCTGTACTAATGAATAAACAGAAAAGAAGCTCGATTATTGTGATGGAGAATCAGCAGCTAGTTGGAATTATTACAGAACGTGATCTTGTGGAAAGAGTGATTGCTGAAAATCGTCCTTTTACAACGATAGCAAGTGAAGTTATGACGAGAAATCCTTATACTATTTCCCGCTTTTCCTACTATTATGAAGCACTTTCTATATTATTGATGAAAGGCATTAAACATTTACCTGTTACAGATGGATATCATATATGTGGAGTCATTTCTCTATCAGATTTATTAAGAAAGAAAAACGAAGGGATTATGAAAACCATTCGACGTATTGAAGAGGCAGATGTCCACTCCTTATTTCAGGTGAAGAATGCCATTTATCAAATATTTGAGACGTTGTTAAGGGAAAAGGTTCCTATGGTTAACTCTCTATCGATTATAACGAAATTATATGATCGGTTAATTAAACGAGCAATCCAGTTAGCTATACAAGATATTGAAAAGGAAAGGCAACTTAAACCTCCTGTAGATTTCAACTTATATGTTATGGGTAGTTCTGGACGTGGTGAACAGTTCATGCTTACAGATCAAGATCACTTTTTAGTTTTTGAGAATCATACAGACATAGAACTTGTTCATAACTATTTTAGGTTGTTAGGAGAAAAGATTGTTCAATATTTAGAGCTAGCTGGATATGCAAAATGTAAAGGATTAATGATGTCTAGTGAGGATACATGGAGAGGAGCTTTATCTGAATGGCAAACGAGAATCCGAGAATGGGGAGTGCGTTCTACAAATGATCAATTGCTGTTAGCAATGAACTTCTTTTCGTATAGGATGGTCTATGGCAAAGAGTCCCTTCATCAACAGTTTGAATTGGAGACGAGAGAAACTCTACAAAGATGTAATATGTTTTTATATCGTTTAGCTCAACTCGAACAGGAAAGACCTATTATTTCTCTCGGTCAACCAATTCGATCTTTGTTTAAGTTAGCAACTAAAAGTATGGATGTGAAGAAGGATATTCTGTTTCCTTACCATCATAGTTTGCAAATCTTATCTATGATTCATCATGTTATTTCGGGAACGCCTTTTGAAAGATTAGATGTATTAGAGAAAAAAGGAGTCCTTGAGAAAGAGTTTGTTAGAGATGTGAAAGAGGCTGTTAATCATGTATTAACTTTGTATGTTCGTTTGCGTTGGGAAAATGAAAAACGTGATGCACGCTCTTCGTCTGTGTTGGCTTTTTCTACACTTACCACTCGAGAAAAAGAGGAGCTTATTATTAGCGTAAAAGTATTAAAGGAATTGCAAAATAAAATATTCTATCACTTTCAAATGAAAATTTAAAAAAGAGGAGGAGAATCCGATATTTTTTATTAGAAAAAATATAGATTGCCCATTAAATTATGAAAACCTTCCCCTATCTACATCAATAAAAGAGCTGGGGTACACAGTATTTGATACAGAAACAACAGGTTTTCGAGTGGCTAAGGATGATCGTTTAATTGAAATAGGTGCTGTCCATGTTCAAGGATTTGAAGTTATGGAATCTAAACAATTTCAGACATATGTGAATCCAAACCGACAGATTTCTCGGGAAATAACTGAATTAACGTCAATATCCAACAGCATGGTTCGGGACGCACCATTTTCAATGGAAGCTATTTCGGAATTTTTTAGATTTGTTGAGAGCACCAATAGCATTGGATTTGTGGGGCATTATGTTGCATTCGATATGCTCGTGCTTAAGAGTGAATTAAAAAGAGAGAAGCGATCGTATCGAAAGTATCTTTCGATTGATACATTAGATATGATTGGTTATATTGCTCCATCGTACGACATGCGTGATTTAGAACGTTATGCGATGGCTTTTAATACAAGAATCTATCCACGTCACTCTGCTATTGGAGATGCTCTAACAACAGCGTATTTGTTTGTAGAACTAATGATGCTAATGTATGATCGAGGAATCCGAACTTTAGGTGATTTATATAGAATTCGAGCAAATTGATGTAGCAGAATGAAAAAAATTTGTTTACTCCTTGTCCTTCTTATGTTTTTCGTGCATATTACCTGAACCAAGCTAATAAAATGTTACAAACCTTATACAAAGAGAGTGGTTGAGGTGAGGAGTCGTTTAAACTAACCCAATGATATCTTTCAACGTATTTACTTATAAACTTAAAGAGCTGGTGGTAATGAATAATCATATCGAGCGAATCTCATTTCACACTTCTCACATCCAATTTAGGGAGGTCGAGTGGTGTGCACGATTACATCAAAGAAAGAACGATCAAGATAGGAAAGTATATCGTGGAGACAAAGAAAACGGTTCGCGTGATTGCGAAAGAATTCGGAGTGTCCAAAAGTACTGTTCATAAAGATTTAACTGAGAGACTTCCGGCAATAAATCAAGAATTAGCAAATGAAGTAAAGGAGATTTTAGATTACCATAAATCCATTCGTCATTTGCGCGGAGGAGAAGCAACAAAATTAAAGTATCAAAAGCCTGAGTTAGAAGGAGAAACTGTACAATAAGGTTGTAGAAAGAAATTAATATTGTAATGTAATATGCCTTTAGACTAATGTTTAATAGTTGTCTGAGGGCTTTTTTAGATGAATGATTGGAATGGGAGTTTTAATAGATGATTATAATGATAACAATTGATACAAATTTCGATTTTAAAGAAGAAAATTTTCAAAAATCTTCTTAGTAATGAACTATATATTATGTTAAAATTAAAAATTAGGATAGATAGCTCTGAATGTGCGTATTTGAGGAGGAAATAATAATCATGCTTGCAAGGGATATAGGTATAGATCTTGGTACTGCAAACGTATTAATCCATGTAAAAGGAAAAGGAATCGTATTAAATGAACCATCAGTGGTGGCCATTGATAAGAATAATAATCGTGTATTGGCAGTCGGCGAAGAAGCTCGTAGAATGGTCGGTCGTACACCAGGAAATATTGTTGCGATCCGCCCACTAAAGGATGGCGTTATTGCTGATTTTGATATTACAGAGGCTATGCTTAAGCATTTTATTACAAAATTAAATGTAAAAGGATTCTTATCAAAGCCAAGAATTCTTATTTGTTGCCCAACGAATATTACAAGTGTTGAACAGAAGGCGATTAAAGAAGCTGCTGAGAAGAGTGGTGGAAAGAAAGTTTTCTTAGAAGAGGAGCCTAAAGTAGCAGCTATTGGTGCTGGAATGGATATTTTCCAACCTAGTGGTAATATGGTCGTTGATATAGGTGGAGGAACAACAGATATAGCAGTATTATCAATGGGTGATATTGTAACATCATCTTCTATTAAAATGGCTGGTGACAAGTTTGATAATGAAATTCTTCAATATATCAAACGTAAATATAAGCTATTAATCGGTGAAAGAACTTCTGAAAATATTAAAATCCAAGTAGCTACTGTATTCCCTGGAGCACGTCATGAAACAATTGAAATTCGTGGACGAGACATGGTGTCAGGACTACCTCGAACAATTACAGTTAATTCTGAGGAAATCGAAGAGTCTCTACGTGAATCGGTTGCAGTTATTGTTCAGGCTGCTAAGAGCGTTCTTGAGAGAACACCACCTGAACTATCTGCAGATATCATTGATCGCGGTGTAATTTTAACAGGTGGCGGCGCATTGCTACATGGAATGGATACGTTACTTGCAGAAGAATTAAGAGTTCCAGTTCTAGTGGCTGAAAATCCAATGGATTGTGTGGCAATTGGAACAGGTATTATGCTTGATAATATGGATAAAATTTCAAGTCGTCGATTCGGATAAATAGAATTTTCATTTGTTTAAATGAGATAGATTCATTATCTAGTCTCTTGAAATTATTAGCCATTTCTCTTCTGTAATGAAAAACAGCAGAGAGCTTTATCGATAATTTGATCGGATAATCTTCCAATTTTATAAGTGCTCAAGGTCTTTTCCTTGGGCACTTTTTATTTTGTCTTTGTAAAGCAAGAGCGCAACTCTTTGGTTTCTATTAGACTAATGTTGTGATTCAGTTATTTGTTGAATATATGTTTAGGATGGGTGATTGAAGTCATCGTGCAGAAAACAGTACCTAGTAAAGAAACAATAAGGAAAAACAAGAGCTGTTAATAAAAATAGGAAAGAAGTCACCTTTTTTTATATAGACAAAAAAGACTAACCGTTATGATTCAAAGTTGTATATAATGGAAGTATTATGGGTGCGGAAACAGTAGAATTTCTATCAGTGGGGCCATAATCCTCCACAGATGGTTAGTTAGAATATTTGGATTCTTACTATATAATCTCCTGCTTAAACGATCTTATTTCCTCTTTGTTTTGAAGTGGGAGTTTTAGAGAGAGTTTGAACGGGACAAATGAAGGAGTGAGCCAATTGCTAAGAGGATTCTATACAGCAGCTTCAGGAATGATTGCTCAGCAACGCAGAACGGAAATGCTTACGAATAATATTTCAAATGCGAATACACCAGGGTATAAGGCGGATCAGTCTAGTTTACGTGCATTTCCTGAAATGCTATTAAGTAGTTTTGATCAAAAAACGGTGTCAACGAAGAAAGGTCTTCAATTGCCAGTTGCGAATTATGTAGGAGCTTTAAATACGGGAGTGTATACTCAAGAAACAATTCCTGCGTTTAAACAAGGTGATATACAAGAAACACAAAATTCAACAGATATAGCTCTAGTAGACCAGTTCATGCCCGTTAATGGAGAGAATGGAGAAGATGGCTCCATCTTTTTCTCTGTTAGAGGCGAGCAAGGAGCTATGCGCTATACTAGAAATGGAAACTTCACAGTTGATCAGCAAGGATATTTAACAATTCCAACTGGGCAGTATGTATTAGGAGCTAGTGGACAGTCGATTCAAGTAGGAAATGATGCATTTACTATCGATGAGGAAGGCAATGTATTTGCTCAAGATGGAAGAAGAATTGACTCTCTCCGAATTGCATTTGCGGCAAATCCGTATAATTTAATTAAAGAAGGAAATGGATTATACCGATTGTCGAATGAGGGACAAGACCTTCCGCTTGCTACTCAAAATGCAGCTGTACAATATTCTGTCAAACAAGGTTTCTTAGAGAGATCAAATGTCGATGCAAGTCGTTCCATGACGGATATGATGACGGCCTATCGAGCATTCGAAGCGAATCAAAAAGTGCTCCAGGCTTTTGATCGGAGCTTAGAAAAGACTGTTAATGAAGTAGGAAAAGTATAATATAAATCAATCATGTAATCTTGAATATCTTTGGGAGATGGAAATATGAATCGTGTGATGACTACTGCCTCTAATACGATGTCACAATTACAGCTGAAGTTGGATTTAATTAGTAATAACGTGGCTAATATCGATACAACGGGATACAAACGAAAAGAAGGAACATTCAGTGATTTGTTATTTCAACAATTTAATAACCAACAGCGTGTGGAAAAGGAAAAGGGTCGATTGACTCCTCATGGAATTAATATGGGGACAGGTGCGCGTTTAGGGCTTGTTAAAACTATTTCAACACAGGGGAATATTAAAACAACTAACCGTACTTTAGATGTAGCCTTCACAAAAGAGAACTTATTCTTTAAAATTAACGTGAACGGAAAAACGCAATATACTAGAGAAGGTGCCTTTCATGTATCTCCAACTGGACCTAATCAACTTAGCCTTGTGACAGCGAGTGGAGATCACGTTTTAGATGAAAATAACCAACCAATCGTTTTTTCTGCGAATGCTAAAAGTTTTACTTTTACTGAAAATGGAACATTGAGAGTTGATATGACAAATGGTGCTTCACAATCCTTTAATTTAGGTATAATTTCTGTTAAGAATCCTCAATATTTAGAGCATAAGCAAGGAAATATCGTTGGTTTAGCAGAAAATTATGCTGATCTCGGAATAACAGAAGAAGACATCTATACAAATTTAACAGGTGGCTTGCGTCAAGAAATTTCCGTTACACAGGGAGCTTTAGAGAGTTCGAATGTGGATCTATCTAAAGAAATGACGGACTTAATAAGCACTCAACGGCAGTATCAGCTTCAAGCACGATCAGTAACTCTTGCAGATCAAATGCTAGGCCTAATTAATGGTGTACGTTAAAGGAGCTTGAAAGAATAAATGGAACAAAGACAGCTTACCAGAGAAGAATATAAGCAGGATAAACAACAAGATAAACAAGAAAAGGTTTCGAAGAAGATTCGCATCAGACTTATTCCGATCTGGCTTAGGTTAATAATATTTGCAATTTCAATCGTAGTAGCGGTAACTGTAGGTGGAATAGTTGGCTATAGTGTAATGGGCGGAGGAAATCCCGCTGATGTATTTCAAAAAGATACATGGACTCATATTATTGAATTAGTACACGGAAAATAATGAGTAAAAGATAAGAGCTTTATTGTAATACGCTTTTTTTAATCGCATTAGATGAGCTTTTTGAACTGTAGTTAAATATGGTATCATAAATGTATTGTAGATTTGCATATGATTATCAACATCCCTCGTTATAGAGGGTTTTCTTTTTATAAACGTACTTAATGTAATTATGCAAAAATCTAAAGAGTATTTGAAAAAAACAGCTACAAATACATATTCAATTTATTAGGAGGATTATTATGTTAGATATTAATGAAATTAAAAAAATAATTCCGCATCGCTACCCATTTTTATTAGTAGATAAAATCGTAGAACTAGAAGAAGGTAAAAGAGCAGTTGGTATTAAAAATGTGACTGCGAATGAAGAATTTTTCAATGGACATTTTCCAGACTATCCTGTAATGCCAGGTGTTCTTATTATAGAAGCACTTGCGCAAGTAGGAGCTGTTGCTTTATTAATAAAAGAAGAAAATAAAGGGAAAATAGGCTTCTTAGCTGGTATTGATAATTGTCGAATCAAAAGACAAGTAAAACCTGGTGATCAGCTTCGTTTAGAGGTCGAATTAGTACGTTTACGTAGTTCTTTTGGTAAAGGAAAAGCAGTTGCAACCGTAGACGGCGAAGTTGCATGTGAAGTAGAAATTTCCTTTGCATTAGGTGATAAATAAGCTGATGAATTATTTGGGCTTTATTGGCATTAAAAATATATCAGAATAACTTTATCTTTTTTCTATATACGTATAATATATAGAAAGTTGCTTGTTTTATACATAGATGAAGTAAGCAATGATTTGGATAAATGATATAAGGTCTGGTAAGCCATGTTTATCCAAAGCCCGTTAAGGCTGGACATATTGTCCGGTCTTTTTTATTGAACCAAGGTAAATCCTTATTAGTAAAAAATACTATATGAACTTTTTTATTTAAGATGAAACATTTTTTCTCCTTTGGGCAAAATACGAATTGACCACTACATACGGTCAATATCTGTTTGAAAGGAGGAAATTTGAATGAACAAGAAGCTAACAGCATTACTAAGTGGTTGCGCACTATCAGCTATGTTATTAACGGGGTGCGGCAATAACGATAATGATAATACACCTGAAGTAAATGATGTGAAAAATGGTGTAGAAGATGGCGTCAACGATGTGGAAAATGGTGTTGAAAGAGGCGTTAATGATTTAGAGAATGGCATCAATGATAATAATGTCAACGATAATGATGTAAATAACAACGGTGTAAATGATAAAAATGAAACGGATTTAAATAACAATAACAATAATAATACAGATTTGAATGATAAAGATGACAACATGAACAAGTAAATTAATGTCTTTATTACGTCTGATTTTTAGCGTGTAGCGTATAAAAAAAGATGGGGCTATCTGAAAAGTGATTTTTTGTCACTTTTCAGAGGTCCTATGCTTTCTTGTTATTACATAGAGGGTGTCCATCTCTTTGGACACCCTCTTCTTTTAAAAAGTTTTGCAACATATCGGTGTTTACAAAGTAAAATGGGAGAAAATCTTTTTGACAATAATAATCCTACATAGTCAACGTCTTTTAAATAGGTCGTACAAAGTATATTCAAATAAAAGAGTGATGGTTATTTAAGGGATATGTGGTAAAATAATAATGTTGTCTTTTTGATAGGATATTACTGCTAATATCTCTGATAACCAAAAGCATCTATTTTATTATTGCTCTCATATATAAAATAGGATTAGTCTTCGTTATTTAACGACAAAATGGAACAATACGTATATAATAATCTCTTAGTATTGTAGGCTAAGTATTAGTATTTTGTTATATTTTTCTATATGTTTACTGTATGTTTTATGTTAGTATTTTAACAATATTATGTAATAGGGGGTTTGTATCCTACATGTTTAAAAATCTTTCACCTGGTGTGAAAATCAGCATTAGTCGATCTATTTCTACAGCATTTGAACAATATATGAATTCTATCGAATGGGATGAAAATAAAGCGGATATTGAAATGTTTGTGAAAGAGTGGAGAGAGTACATAATACATAATGCTTCTTGGTATGATAAAGTAGATGATGATATTAAGGCTGATCCAGCATTTCATAAAGATTTAGCAGATAAAATTAATCAAACGATTGATAAAATATTATCTGAAGTGCCAACTGAAGAGCAAATGGCTGAAATAGAAGAGCTACAAAAGCAGGTACCAGATAAGGTATATTCTTATTCTTGTAGAACAGAAGCACGATTTGTGCTTGAGAAATTAAATCAAGAAATAAAAAAAAATAACGCCTGCTTCTGAGAATGAATTAATAGAGGCGGCATCTATTTATTATTTAGCTTATCAAGCAGAACTTCCTATGCAAGATTATTCGCAAGAAGATATTTGCTATATTATAGAACAATGTCAACTCAGATTAACACATCCAGAAATAGACTTTTTAACGTCAGACATGATTCATTAAAATAAAATAGATTTTAAAAGAGGGTGTCCTAACAGCCAATGTTGGGTTGATACTCTCTTTTTTGAGTTTTTATTAGCAAGTAAGAAAATACATAGGAACATAACGTGTTTTTTAGGTGTTATGATAATGCGACCGTAGGGCTGTCTCAAAAGTGAATATTATTCACTTCTGAGACAGCCCCTTTTTGTGAGTTGTTTATTTTTGAGCTACTATTCGCGGCTTCGTTTTCATTTTCTCTTTGAACTGTTCAATTAGTTTATCGCCCTCAATGCCTTCATGCATAAGGTGTTCGAGAAGAACAGCTGCATACTCAATTTGGCTATATACGATACACCCTTCAAATAAAACGCTGTAATAGTCTTCGACTTTCTTTATCGTTAATAATTCAGTATCGAAGGTTGCTGGATTATTATCTTTTTTTGAGATAATGACTTGTATTTTAACTCTTTGATGATCCTTTATGGTATCTAGTAAGTGCTGATAATGATCTTGATGTATGAATCCTTCTAATAACCATCGATTATGTTCATCTTCTTTATTTATGATTAATCCTTCTGTTAATTCAATATCGACTAGATCTTCTTCAGAGGTAACAATTTGTAGCGAGATAAGCCTAAAAGACTTCATTATACCCCTCCGCTCTTTTCTTAACTAGAATATTTCCATTATATCACAATTCATTTATGCTGGTTATTTCGATATAAAGAACGAAGAAAAATGCTGAAATAGACACAAAGGATTTTTTATGGAAAGTATGAAAACAAAAGTGACTTTTGTAGGAGGAAAATATCGAAGCTCGAGAATTATTGCTACAAAAAGTCGTTTTTAGTCATTTTACGTAATGGGACATAAGAATGTATGATACAGACATAATCACGATTATTAGGAAGGAGTGGAAGTTGATGATTAATCAGGTTACTTTAGTCGGGCGATTAACCAAGGATCCGGAGCTTCGCTATACGCCAGATGGTTATGCAGTTTCAAATGTTACACTTGCATTAAATCGGAATTATAAAAATAGTAGTGGGGAGTATGTAGCTGATTTTGTTCAATGTACGATTTGGAAGAAAGCAGCTGAAAATACAGCACAATATTGTCAAAAGGGTTCAGTTGTTGGAATCACTGGTCGTATTCAAACGAGAAATTATAATGATCAAAATGGCAAGAAGGTATATATAACGGAAGTGGTGGCAGAGCATGTTAAATTTATGGGAAACAAACGCTCTTTGAATGAACGAAATGTTGCTCATCCGGTAGAAGCATAATGTGCCATATTTAGGAGGAGGTGAGCGTAAATAGATTCTACAAAACAAGATCAGGTACTAAGACTCGAGACTCTCGTATGTGACTTAATAAAACTTACAGCACGATGTCATGTTCAAGTATGTGCGTATGAAGATAAAATAAGTGAGTTAAATAATCAGATTGTGATGTTAGAAAGATATGTTCGCTCTTTGCTTGAGAAAAATCAGTCTACCTCTTAGATTCTTCATTGGAAAATACCCCTCTAATAAGATGAATCCTCTATTATCCTCGTATCTAATCCGCAAAATTCCTCTAAATAGATAGAGCTTATGATTTTCCTCGTTTAGACTGCAATCAGCAGTCTATTTTTGTTTGAATGAAGAAATAAACGATGAAAACCAAAACCCAGCTTATAAATAAGCTGGGTTAGGGGCTTTTATGCTTTTTTTATTTGTGTTTTGTGTAAGTGTATTTACCCTCTAAGAGATACAAGTTCTTTTATCTCGTCTGTACTTAATTCAGTAATCCAGTTTTCACTTGTTAGAATTTCCTCATTAAGTGCTTGTTTTTGGTCAATCATTTTATCGATTTTCTCTTCTAGTGTTCCGGTACATATTAGCTTATGGACATGAACGAAACGGCTTTGGCCAATGCGGTATGCTCGGTCAGTTGCTTGATTTTCAACAGCTGGATTCCACCAACGATCAAAATGGATAACGTGATTAGCAGCTGTTAGATTTAAACCGGTTCCACCTGCTTTTAATGACAGTATGAAAATCGGAAATTCTCCATTTTGAAAGCTTTCAATCATTGTATCGCGCTGTTTTTTGCTTAAGCTTCCATTTAAAAAAGGAACTTCAAAGCCATAGGTTTTCTCTAGCTGTGCTTGAATCATTTCGCCCATACCGATATATTGTGTGAAGATTAAACAGCTTTCTTTTTGTTCTTGAACCGCATCCACTAGTTCGAAAAGCTTATCAAGCTTTCCAGAACGAACTCGTACATTCGAGATAGCTTCTTCTTTTAAGTAAAGTCCTGGATGATTACACAGCTGTTTCAGTTTGCCGATCATTTGCAAAATCATGCCTTTACGTTCAAAAGCATTTAATTTATCAAGTTGATCAAATGTATCTTTAATCAACTGTTCGTATAAGGAAGCTTGTTCAGAAGTAAGAGGAACAAATTCCTTTTGCTCGATTTTATCTGGTAAGTTGAGTGCTACATCTTTATCTTTTTTCGTTCTTCTTAGAAGAAATGGCTGAATAATACGTTGTAGCTCTTTAATTTTTTCTGTTTGGCCATCACGCTCGATACTTGTAACAAAACGATCCTGAAATGTTTTGATAGAGCCTAAATAGCCTTTGTTAATGAAATCAAAAATAGCCCATAGTTCACTTAAACGATTTTCCATTGGCGTACCGGTAAGAGCAATATGATGATAGCCTTTTAACTTTCGAACAGAACGAGATTGTTTTGTTCCTGCATTTTTGATATTTTGTGCTTCATCTATAATGATGCTGTTCCAGTAAATAGTGCTTATATGCTCAAAATCAATATGTGTCATTCCATATGAGGTTAAAACAACGTCATGCTGCTTGGCGAATTCTACGAAATCTTCTCCTTTGGCACGCTGTGGTCCATAATAAAGACCGACATTTAATGTGGGTGCAAAGCGTTCAATTTCTTTTTGCCAATTTCCTAATACGGATGTTGGACAAACGATTAGAGCTGCTTGTGTGACAGGAAGTGGCTGTTGAACCAACGGTATGGGTTTCCCTTGTATGGATAATAAATAAGAAATTACTTGAATCGTTTTTCCTAAACCCATATCATCAGCTAAACAAGCTCCAAATCCATGTTTTCTTAAGAATAACAGCCAGCTTAACCCTTGGTTCTGATAAGGACGCAAATCTCCTTGTAAGGTAGATGGAGATGGCATGAGCGGTATCTGTTTAATCTCTTTAAGAGCGCTAAACATTTTACGTAAATCTTTATTTAATTCGAATTGAATTTTTAATAGATCTTGAACGTCATCTTCTTCTATTAATTCTTCCTCTTCAGCAAATTGCTGAAATAAGATGTCGCTTAATGAAATACCTTTTTTCTCAGCTGTTCTCATGATTTTTTGGATATTACGAATGAGTTCAGGATCTAGTTTTATCCATTGTCCATTTACGTAAATAAGGCGTCGTTTATCATGAACAAGTTGTTGAAATTCCTGCTCCGACAATTCAGCTCCATTCATAGAAACACGCCAATCGAATTCCATGATGGATTGTAGACCGACAAAAGAATTTCCTTTTGAGGATTGTCCTTTTACTTGTGCTTTCAGCTTCATAGATGATTTCTTTAGCTCCGTCCACCAAGACGGAAGCAGAATAGTGGCACCAACAAAAAGTAATTTTTCACTAGCTTCCGTTAAAAAATACCAAGCTTCTTCTTCGGTTAATTCTTGTTTAAATTGTCCACCTTCTGTAAGTGAAGGGACAAGTTCCATCCAGCTATTGAGATCTTTTTCAATAACGTATTGATAATCATTCCAAGCTTTTGGAAGCTTTTGTTGGTTGTAAATTTTGATTTGCTCTTCCTTCTTTTTTGAACGTAGAATGATTTCTAAAGACCACGTTCCTTCACCGTCAGTCGGTTCGATTAAGCGAAAGCCAGTTGTAAATGGAATATCATCCTCTTCAGCACCAATCCATTTTTTCCAACGATCCTCTGTGAAATAATGCTGGAGTTCCTGCGGCGTGAATTCTGCGTGCTTTAATGCTTGGAGCGCTGTTTCCCATTTTTCCTTCGTTTCCGGGTTGTTTTGTAAAAAAGAATGAGTGGCACGGTTGTACCATTGATGGATAAAATCATGGGTAGAAATAGATCCATCTTTTACTTGGTGGTGCTCTGTCCAAAACTCTTCATCGAACTCATGAATGACCATTGGGGGTAAAGCCCAGCCGATTTCATCATGCTCCATTTGACTAAAGTCAGGAACGGGTACACCATTTTCAATCGCTTCCTTTAAAGCAGGAGCTGACGTTAGGCATAGAAAAGAAAGCTCATCCCATTGCCACTGAATAAAAGAAAGAAAATGATCCTGTGAAAACAAGGAAAGCAGCTCCCATGCTTGAAGCTGAATGCCTTCAACATTATCAATCGTCACTTCGGTTAAAAAGCTGCCATAAAAGCTTTCCTCATCCCAAGCGAATAGTTGTTTTGCATATTCCTTTGGATGAAGCAGCCCCCCATCCTTTGAATAGGCAGTTAAAAAAAACTCTCCTGTTGGTAAGAGCTCTGTATGCACGGTAATATTATTCAACATCAATCACCTTACCTCTTTTCAGCTCTTCTTGAAAGGCTCGTAATCTCTTATGAGAAGTTTGAATTTTATCTATATATCTTTCCCATTGATCCAATTTCTTCATTTTCTTATATATCGTTCTAATCTTTTTCAAATATCGAATCGCTGCTCGATAGCTTTGTCGATTTTTATTTTCTATTTTTTCATTCACTATACTTGTAAATAAAGGCAACAATAAGGAAGGGTCATGCTGCTGAACGATTTTTATTTCATCGGCAGATATATAATCTAGCTCGATTTTGCTATATAAATATAACTCAACCCACTTTTTGTACTTACTTGCATCCAATAGATAGTTACTAAAATAAACAAAAGAATAGGGAAGACAGACTTCACAATATTTCTCAAAAGTATCTAATTTTCTATTGTTTATACAATATTTTTTAACATGAGGAAGGAAATACTGAACAAATTCTTTCCTACGATAATAATTTGACGCATAATCGAAAAACTTTAATCCGTCCTTGATGATGAATTCAATAAAGGGAGCCACCTTTTTTTCATCCTCATAGCGAATCCAATAGCTGATAAGTGGAATATCCTTAGGATGCATTTCAGGTAATAGTTTATTAACTTGGTC
The DNA here is from genome assembly GCF_000321185.1 of Bacillus sp. AP8. Classification (NCBI taxonomy): domain Bacteria; kingdom Bacillati; phylum Bacillota; class Bacilli; order Caryophanales; family Bacillaceae; genus Bacillus; species Bacillus sp. AP8. The sequence goes on along the minus strand of NZ_CAPG01000062.1, from coordinate 13,167 downwards.
TTCTTGTCCTGTTAATAACGCTAGATGAATAGTAGCAATTAAATAAGAATCACTGACAGTTGCTTTTTCTGTTGAAGGTGGCAGTGTTTGCAAATGGTCGTATACCTCAGTGAATTCCTCTTTTCTCCATGCCTTTTCCTTTAATAAATTCGACCAAATAGAACGATAAATATTTAGAGCTGCATCCGAAAATGATCCACATTCCTCAAGGAGAAATTTCATATCGTGCCGAATTCCTAAATAGTATTCATCAAAGGAAAAAGGTCTTGAGATACTTGTGAGTTGTTCCATGATATGGAGAATATTATCGACAAGCTCATGCACTTCTTTTTCTAAATAATGTCTCGTATTATGACTAATTTCCGGGTCATTTAAACAACGTAAAGTCATTTGAAATGTGTGGAAGTACGTAATGAATAAATACAATAAGCGCCATTCTGCTTCTATAGGCATTTTGGCTTTTATACGATGTAAATATTGATCCCATTTTTGCGCAAAAGTATAGGATGGCTGTTGAAGCGAATAGATAATTTGCTTCTTAAACATCTCTTCTAAATAATGCTTCCATCCATCGTATGTATGTTCAATTTTTGGTTCTGATTGTAAAAGCTCTTTTGCTTTTTGCAATTGGATTACATGATTATTTGATGAATGACTAGAGTGCTTCCAATCTCTAATCCAATCACTAATGGAACCGATTGAAGAATAGGAGGAAAAGAATACAGCTAGCTGGTGGCGGCAAATGGTTTGGCGTTTACAAGAACAACTGCTGTTTTTGGGAAATGTTAAATCGAGAGTTACCTGACAAGGTACAACATCTTGAACAGTTGCTGAAATGATTTCATTAGTTTCTTTTTTTCCATAAACCATATTTTGTGTATATAATAATAATCCTCTTTGAACTGATACGATATCCTCTGGCGTTTTAGGATTTAACGAATTTTCTAATTCTGAACTGAATAACAGTAACTCATTGGTCATTTGAAAACCTCCGACTACTTTACAATAATCCAACAGTATTATAAAGTATTGGCAATTATTATAAAATTGTAACACTAAGTAATAAAAAAATTAAATATCTGAACATATTATACTTTAAGAAGTTTTCGTTTTAAAAGTGTTAACAAAATGTTTACTTTATGTTTAATTTGGGAATAGTTCTTTAACATCATAGAGGGAGCGTTCATCTTGAAGAGCTATACAAACAAGAATAACATCAAAAAGATATGTGAACGGGGCAGAAAAAAAGAATCGAAAAAGTTAAAAGTATTGTTACAAAACTTTAAGAAACAATCAAGATAAGGGACAGCTTTAAACAATCATTGGAAGTACAAATGTTACATTGGTTAGGTAAGCCGATTGGGCACATACTGATAGTGAAACTCTAGCTAGAACATTTTCCCCCTTCGTTATAGAGTAGGAGTCTAATATCAGTTTGAAAGGAATAAAGGAAAGCTTCAACACTCTATTTTTAAAAGAGAATAGAGTGTTGTTTTTGTATATAATGAAGTTTATAAAGGAAGGCGGCATTTTAAAACTTCGTTCTTATTAACAAGTGTGAAAACAACAATCTTTTCGAAAGGTTGTTTTGATTTGGGGGTTTTTGGATATAAGTAGTAGGGATTGTAGCGTTAATTAACATGGAATAAAGGAGGGATATCGATGACTACACAAATACAAACTTCACAATTTCAATTTATGTTTCCTTTTATGCTGAAAGAGCATGTAAATGGCCGGATGGAAAAACATTTATTGCAAAATGGGTTTGAGTTTTTTCAGCTTAAAAACTTTGAGCAAGAGGATAAATTTTATGGTGGAAATGTTGTATCCCATCGGAGTTTAGAGAAATATTTTCTTCCAAATATTGAACGGATTCTTTTTCCGATTTCGATGAAAGAGGAAAGAGCACTTCGCCGTTTTACTAAGGTTATTGATCTCTCCTGTGAACTAACTTCAAAGTTTATTCAAATTCCATTTAAGATTCCTTCTTTTGATATTATTATTTGCCCTTTTCAAATAGGGATCATGAATATACGAGTTGATTTACCTAAAGGAATATCATTATCCGACTCCTTGCAATTCGGAAGTGAATTTCGAATGATGGAGCCACTTGTTGACGATGATCCGCATAGTAAGATTACAAATGATCATTATGTCTACCACAATGTGAAGGATTTTATATTTGAACAATTATGCAAGGGGATAAGAGAATACATAAATGAAAAAAATGAAATTTCCCCATATTTCGGGAGTTTACCTTATTTTATGGATGAGCGGATGTATGTCATTGGCTATTTAAATATGGAGGACGATAGCCATATCTCTTCTACAGATTTATTTCGAATTGGCCATTTATCGGGCTATGATTCAAATAAAAAGCCAATAGTTGGTGCTAAAAATCCAGAATATATAAAAAGATATTACGAAAATAATGTATATGACCGATGGGCGGATGAAACTTTTTTTGTTGTAAGTGATTATACTTTTTCATGTGCGACCAATAGTAAAGATGAAAATTTACATAAGATGTTAGCAAATGCGATGAATGGAAATCATTATTATTCTATTTTACTCTACTATTATTACAAGATTGTTTTGATGAAATTAACACATGAGCAATCCACTCTTCAAATCGATAAAGATGAAGATAAAATAGAAGGGTTGATTAAAGATATCACGGAATTTTCATCTGGCTATTATTTTCCGGAGGTTAACAGTAGTACCATCGGAAAAGAAATCTTCCGAATGGTAAAGGATGTTTACCACATCGACTATTTACTTGATCATGTAAAAACGACCTTAGAAACGCTCTATCAGAATCATGAAAAAATCGTGTCGAAACGAGATAATTATTTACTGCAAATTTTAACAATTTATACGGTCATATCAGGTATTTATGGAATGAACCTGGTTATACAAGATTGGGATAAAGCTTTAAAGTGGGATCAAATTTTGTCCTATTCTTTTTTTGAATGGATTGCTTTAATTATTGGAATTTCAGGTATCACAATAGGAACTCTACTAGGTTTCTTTGCTTTGAAAAATTGGTTAAAGGAAATGATGAAAAAGAGAAGATGACTCTGAACGTCTATCTGTTGAAAAAGCTGTTGTGAACAAAGACCTGTTTTTATAAGAAAAATTTCCTTTAATATAGGGAGATTCTCGATAATCACTACTTTTATCGAGAATCTTCCTTTTTAGTGTCCTTATATCTGAAATAAAATGTTATTTGGAATTGTTTCAATTGTTTGTCGAATATGTGATAATAGGAGGTAGCTGTCCAATTAATTGTCGATTTTTGATATAATACTAAGGCATTATGTATTTTTAGAAAAAATCGATAGTTTTATATATTACGATTAGTAATTTTTTTGCTTTTTAATAGAGAAATACAGCAATGATTTATAGCAATCTGTATGGAAAGTAAGGAAATTTAAAGGAAGGGAGAGGGATTAAAGAAGAATGAAAATTGTAAAAGCACTACTATGTTTATTACTCGTATCATCTGCATGTATAACATTCGGTAGTAAACCAACGGAGGCGGCATCTAGTTTTTCGGATATAGGTCCAAATCACCGAGCTTATAAAGAAATTATGTATTTAGCTCAAGGTCAAATTATTAATGGTAGTTCAAATGGTACTTTTGCACCAAACAGAAATGTAACACGTGCCGAAGCAACGGCGTTTGTTGGAAGAGCATTAAATCTGGATGGGACAAAGAAAAGCACAGCCTTTAAAGATGTAGGATCAGGAAATTTTGCATCAGGCTATATTGATGCAGCTACGAAAAAAGGTATTATTTCAGGATTTGCTGATGGAACATTTAAACCAGATAAGTTAATCAATCGTGGAGAAATGGCGATTATGATTAGCAGAGCGTTTGAATACAGCTATGGTAATACCCTAACAGGAGCTGAAAATGCACTTAAATCAAGAGGTATTGCACAAGGTTTATCCAACGGTAGTTTTGGTTCAGAACAAAATATCATTCGTGCTGATTTTGCAGTCTTCTTAGCAAGAGCTGTTGATTACACGTTACGATTAAAACCTACTATTACTTATAGTGGAGAAAAGTATGCGATAACCAATGATTTAAATGTTCGAACTGGTCCATCTACGAAATATAAATCGATTGGAACTTTACAGAAACATGACAAAGTATCAATAGGATATACAGTAGGAACTTGGACGTTTATTAAATCAGGCTCACTAACTGGTTTTGTTTCAAGCTCTTATTTGTCAAATGAAGTTGCATCTGGTGGGGATGATACACCGGGAGATAATCCTTCAGATGGAAGTTCAGATGATGCAATCTCTTCACAAACTATTATTATTGACCCGGGCCATGGTGGGAAAGATTCTGGAGCAGTTGGCTTTGGACTAAAAGAAAAAGATGTTGTATTACAAACATCATTACTTGTACAAAAGCTACTAGATAAAACACCATTCAATGTAAAACTTACAAGAGACACAGATGTATTTATTGAGCTATCGGATCGTGTATCTTTTGCTAAAAAGAATAATGGAAATACGTTCGTGAGTATTCATGCGAATTCTGCTACCAATGAAAGTGCAACTGGAGCAGAAACCTATTATTATAGCGCGTCAAGAGCAACAAATCCGAATGTAGCTGACAGTAAGTTACTTGCTAGTAGTATTCAAGAGAGATTGTATGTGGCAATGGATATGAAGGATCGTAAAACAAAAATTGGCAACTTGCATGTTCTTCGTGAAAATACGATGCCGGCCGCTTTAGTAGAATTGGGCTTCATTTCGAATAAGTCGGATAATGCCAAACTTGCTTCACCGACATATCGCCAAAAAGCCGCAAATGCCGTTTATCTAGGAATCTTAGATTATTATAAAGCAAAAGGATACAACGTAAGTAGCCTTTATAGTGTTGTAAATGAATAGATATATTAAAGGGAGTCCAACTTTTGACTCCCTTTCCTTTGATTAAAAAAGACGTATATTAATATCAGGATGTTGGGAGAGACCGTATGAAACATACATTCCGCTTTCTATTTTTTATTCTTTTATTATGTTTACTTCCTCACAGCTCTCAGGCTGAGAGTGTTCAAGAAAAAGGAGCAACCGACAAAGCTTCCTATTCAATAGCTAAAGAAGCATTACAAAACTCAACTAGAGTGAATGTGTTGTTTAAAGACACGATCGATTATAGTTTACTGAAAAAATATCATGCTGATATTATCTATGATTATCATTCTATTGAAGCAGTAACGATTGAAATCGATCCAAATCAAATGGATCAGCTATCTAAAGAACCACAAATTAAAAGTATAGAAAAGGATCAACTGGTACAGCTTCAATCTCAAACAACGAGTTGGGGCTATAGTCAATTAAATTTGGAAAATAGTGTGCCATCAACATTAACAGGGGAAAATATTCGAATTGCTATTATTGATACAGGAGTAGATACAAGCCATCCAGATTTAAAAATAGCGGGTGGAAAGTGCGTGCTTGAGCAAGTGTTAAACGGTGGTTGGTGCTCAAAATCATATGAAGATGATAATGGGCATGGAACGCATGTGGCAGGAATTATTGGAGCACAGAATAATGACATAGGTGTTGTAGGTGTGGCACCTGAGGCAAGTATTTATGCTATTAAAGCGTTGGATCAAGAAGGTTATGGAACCACGTCCTCTATTTTGGCAGGGATTGATTGGGCCATTCAAAATAACGTGGATATTATCAATATGAGTTTGAATTCCGAATATTATGAGCCAGCGATGGAATCTATCATTAAGAAGGCTTACAACAAAGGAATCTTAATTGTGGCAGCAGCAGGTAACGAAGAGCACGTAACTGGTAAAGAAGAAAATGTCTTGTATCCAGCAAAGTTCTCACAAGCCATTGCTGTTTCGGCTTTAGGAAGAAGTATGGATTTAATTCATACAAGCTCAGTAGGGAAGGAAATGGAATTAACAGCTCCAGGTGGATCGATTTATAGTACAGTACCACTTGCATATGATATTGATGGTAAGCGAGATGGCTATATGTCTATGTCAGGTACATCAATGGCAACACCGTTTGTCTCAGCCGTTGCTGCTCTATACATGGAGAAGTTTCCGGACTTAACGAATGTACAAATTCGTAAGCTGTTACAAAGCAATGCGAAAGATTTAGGTGTTAAGGGAAGAGATGCGAAATTTGGCTACGGGTTAGTGCAAATGGATACTTCACCAGAAGTAGTTACGAATTTTACAGCAACAGCTAATGAAAAGGGAATAGTAAAGATTGAAATAAATAAACTTCCAGACAATGCGACGGGCTATAATCTTTATCGATTTAACAATAAAATCATTTCGAATGGAAAGAGTACGAGTTTGGAAGATTACGCAAGTAAAGGTAGTCTAGAGTATAAACTAATACCTGTAGTAGATGGAAATGAAATGATCTTACAAACAAAAATAGTTAAGATAGATGTAGCTTCTCCTAACATAAAAGATATGAACAATAGCTATTGGTTCAGTCGTAACCTTATGTATTTATACCAAGAAAATATTTTATCAGGATATGACACAGGGGAGGTCAAGCCTCTTCAGAACATTAATCGCTTAGAAGCCGTTGTTCTATTAGTTCGTGCACTTGGATTAGATTTAGATGATCAAAAGAGCTATTTTAAAGACGTACCAGCTAAAAAGTTTGGTGCTAATTATGTAGCTGCAGCAGTAAATAATGGTATCCTATCTGGCTTTGCAGATGGAACATTCCGTCCATCTCAAACGGTTACACGAGTAGAAATGAGTATTATGATTTCAAAAGCGTTCCAATTACAGCAGGGAACCTTAAATGTTACATCATTTAAAGATGTTAATAAGAAAATAGCGGGCTATGATGCTATTCAAAAAGTGGTTTCAAATGGGATAGCTCAAGGGTATGATGAAAAGACCTTTAAACCGTATGAAAAAATGAACCGTGCCACATATGTTGTTTTCTTATCAAGAGCCTATAATTCGAGTTTGAAAGTACAGTAATGAATCCTAAGAGGATGTCTCAAAGTTATGAGACATCCTCTTTTTGTTTAGATTGGAAAGTTGAACTGAATAGTAGCAAAGTTGAATCAAAAGCGTCGAAAGTTGAACGAACAAGTCAGGAAATTGAACCAAAAACACTTAAAGTTGAACCGATAAAATTCAAATCAAAATGTAATAATGACATGAGATTGATTTGAAAATGTTTTAATAGTATTTTAATATAACAAAAGTAAAAGAATTGTAATATAAGTGTAAAGTTACTATGCTGATGTCTTTGATAGAATAGTACATGTTGATTGAGGCGGAATTTAGCCTTATTTAAAGGTTTTAATAGATATATGATTTTATTTTGGAGGTTTACGATGAGGAAGTTATTCTACTTGGTGATGACAGCGACTCTTCTATTAATCATTATGCCAGTAAAAAGTGAAGCAGCGGCATACACAGGTGACGATGTTGTACGCATAGCAAACAAATATAAAGGTGTACCTTATGTTTTTGGAGGAACAACTCCAAAAGGATTTGATTGCTCAGGTTATTTAACTTACGTATTCAAGCAAGTAGGCGTTTCTTTGCCACGTACAGCTGAAGAGCAGTACAACAAGGTAGGAACGAAAGTAGATCGAAGTAACCTGCAACCAGGAGATTTAGTATTTTTTTCAAATACATATAAAAAAGGAATCTCTCACGCAGGAATCTATGTAGGAAACAATAACTTTATTAGTGCAGCATCTAGTAGTGGCGTTTCTGTAGCTAGCTTGAATAACTCCTATTGGAAACCAAAATACACAGGAGCAAAACGTGTTTTGTCTCCTAAGTTGCCAGAAGGTGAATTTGTAGACTTATCTGCTGATCACTTTGCATTCTCTGCTGTTAAAACATTAAGTACTCAAGGAGTTATTAGTGGATATAGCGATGGTAGCTTCCGCCCAACTTCATCTGTTACAAGAGGACAAGCAGCAGCGATTGTTAATAGAATCGTGAAACATACAGCACCAAGCTCTGTATCCTTTAAAGATGTATCCCCAAGCAATAACTTTGCTAAGGATATTGCAGCAATCAAACACCTTGGTATTATCAATGGATTTAAAGATGGTACATTTAGACCTAACGATACAATGACAAGAGGTCAAATGGCAGTGATCGTAAAAAATGCTTTCAAAATTAGTCATGCAAGTGCATCAAGCGAAAGCGCAAGTAAACTATATTCGGATGTAAGTCCTTCATATTGGGCCTACGATGCGATTGTAACGATGAATTTAATTGATCAAACAACTGGATTTAAAACAACTAAATTCCGTTCAGGAGATAAAGCGACAAGAGCAGATTTCTCTGCAGCTGTCTACAACGGAGTAAATGCTAAATAATGAAAAAGGCTGTCTCAATCGATTTGAGCAGCCTTTTTGTGAGAGTAATGAACTATTCTTTTTATTCACGACAATAAAATAATGGTTTATTAGCCGAAATGTCTTAATTGAGTCGCGATAAAAGAATGAACAACCATTCTTTTTTACTAGTAATCTAGATATATTTTTATATATAATGCTTTTTTTGCTAGAATACTAGTAGATACGTTCTATCATGCCGATATATAAGTAGAGCGTAAGTATGATATATGTCCTGATTGACAGATAGATGGGCAAGAAAAAGTTTGAAGGGAGTTTAAAATGAAAAAATTAGTTTCAATGCTTCTTAGTTTGGTGCTCCTCATTACTTTAATACCTGTTAAATCAGCATCAGCGGCTGATGATATTACAGGAATTGCTTTAGAAAAAGAAATGAGAGCAATGATAGAACAAGGTATTATTTCTGGCTATGGGAATGGTGTATATGCACCAGCTGAAAATGTAAGTCGAGGGCAATTTGCAACATTTATATATCGAGCTTTAAAATTACCTGCAGGTGAGCATAGGTTTGAGGATGTAGCTCCTAGTTCTTCGTTGGCTCTAGGAATTAATGCAGCCGCAGCCGCTAAAATTGTAAATGGTTATTCCAAAACAATTTTTAAACCTGAGGACAATATTACACGTAGCCAAATGGCGATTATGATTGATAATGCTTTTACATATTTGAAGATTAGTAAGAAAACAACGAATCTAATTTTTACTGATAATAAAGATATAGGTGCTTCCTCTAGTGCTGCGATTTCAAACATGGTGGGACATGGGATTATTTCTGGATTCAAAGATGGAGACGGAATTGCATTTAAACCACATAAAACAGCGACACGAGCTGAAGCTGCTGCTTTTATCTCCAGAATGCTAGATGTGAAGAAAAGCCAAGGTGGTAGTACGACGCCTGAACCAGATCCTGATCCAGCACCAGGTGAAGAAACAGGTGACTATAAAATTGGAACATTAGATTCTAATGGGAATATGACCACTAGTAGTAAATCCTATTCAACATTTACAAAAGCGGCTTCTGCTATTACAAATGCTAATTCCCAAGTTATCGTAAAAGGCGATAAAATTTTAAAAATGCAAAGTGGTATCGCTGTATCAAAACCTGGTACAGGAAAATCTACTACACCGATTTATGAATCAAACATGAAAACTCAAATTACATATATTAATAGTGGAAATGAGTTAGAGTATGTATCTTCTGATGAAGATAAAATTACGGTTAAATTAGCAGGTAAAACAGTATACGTAAGCCATGATGATGCTTATTTAATTCCAACTCAGCAAATGACTGGACGCTCGTATTATAGTGTCAATTCTGCAGGAGATTTGGTTTTCAACTTGTATAATCACAGTACGAAAAAAGTGTCTGCTACCAATGTAGTAGGTAAAGCACCTTCTAGCTTTAAGCAAGGGGTTAAGTATATCAGTATGGATGGAGCGAACTTTAAACTAGAAAGTGGAGCTTCAGCAGGCACATTCTATCAATATTTTAATATGTTACCGATGCGTACTAGTACGAAATATACGGCAGCAGAGCTTGAAAGTATCATAAAGAAAAAGCTTGCTGAAAGAGAAGCTCTTTATACGAAAAATCCAACGACATATGCACGTTACAAGGATGCGACGAAGAAAAGTAAGTTAATCGGTCTAGGTCAAATATTAAAAGACTTTGAGAGTAGTAAAGATCATAAGTTGAATGCTTTATTAATCTTAGGTTTAGCGATTAATGAAAGTGATTTTGGAATGAGTGCGCATGCACAGAACAATAACAATCTTTTCGGACTTTCTGTATATGATAGTGCACCTCTTGTAGGCGGGAAGTTCAATTCTGTACGAGATTGTGTTCGTGCCTTATCCAATGATTATTTAAATAAAAATTATATTCCTGCAACAGCTGCTTATGCTAACGGAGGAATGTTTGGAAATAAAGCTAGAGGTATTAATGTGAAATATGCATCTGATCCTTATTGGGGTCAAAAAAATGCGGGACATGCCTATACTCTAGACAAAGAGCTTGGTGGTAAAGATTTTGCAAATCAGTATGCTATCTATGAAACAACTACAGATAACTTAAATGTAAGATCTTCTGCGGGTACTACTTCAACCAACCTTTTATATACGTATAAAAAAGCAGGATTTCCAGTAGCTGTTGTTGCAACAGAAGGTTCATGGTACAAAATTCTTTCTGATAGTAGAGCAGATCAATTTGCTTATATCTCAACGAGCTATGCGAAGCAATTGCCAATAGCAAAATAGTACTATAGGTCATGAAGATAAAAGATGGAGAAAAATTTGTTTTCTCCATCTTTTTTGTATTCTTTTAGTAGCTGCAAAATAGGAGAGAATGAAAGTGAAAATTGGGCATGAATTGAGCTAGTTTGAAGCATAACTTTCCGAGAGAGAAACAAAAAACGAGAAAACGATTGTATTTACTTTAGTTAATTGACAAAATATTTTAAAATTTACTTGTGCATGAGAGTTATAGATTAATAGTAGATGGTATAATTTAGTATATCCGACATGGAAGGGAGTACAGTAATGAAGAAAATCGCGATATTTATTATGAGTATTTTGCTGATTGTTTCACTGTTACCAATTAATCAAACTTCTGCAGCTGGGCTAAATCAAGAATGGCAAAAAATGATTGATCAAGGTATCATCATTAAAAACGAAAAAGGAGTCTATCCTACCGCTACTGGGACTATAACAAGAGAAGAATTTGCAACATATATTAGTAATGCATTAAAACTACCAAGTGGTGTGAACCGATTCAGTGATGTGAATGCAAAATCCATTTATGCACCTGGTATTAATGCTGCAGCTAATGCAGGCATTGTTTTTGGAACAACTTCCAAAACTTTTTCACCTAAACAAAATATTACGAGAGAACAAATGTCATTAATGATGGACCGAGCAATGGACTATCTAAAAATCGAACGAAAAACCATTACACTAACTTTTAAAGATAATTATAATCTATCGTCACCAGCTACCAAGAAAGCAGTATCCAATATGGTAGCCTATAAGATTATACTTGGCTATACAACAAATGAATTTAAGCCAAAAGCAAATGCACAAAGAAACCAAGCAGCTGCATTTATAAATCGTTTGCTAAGTGTTGTTGGAAATGTGATACCAACTCCTGAGCCAGAACAGGATGTATACACTGTTGGAACCATCGATTCTACGGGGAAGATAACGCCTACTAATAAGATATATCAAACATTTGAAGAGGCTGAAAAAGAGTTTACTACTGCTTCGAATCAAGTAATCTCTTATAATGGCACAATTGTAAAAATGAACAAGGGGATTGTTGTAGCGAAAGCTAGCGGCACTAAAGAAACAGTTGTTTATACGACTGACCAGTTAAGGACCGTTAAGCTAGGTATGTCTCGTGGTTCGGATATGGAATACGTTTCTTCAGACGAGAAGAGTATCCGTGTTAATATAGCTGGACAGGACGGCTATGTGAAGTATTCTGAAGCGTATCTATTACCTGAAGTAGTAGATGAAAATAGAACGTATTATTCGGTAGATTCAAATAGTGAGATTTATTTAAATATTTATAATCGGGAAGATAAGAGATATGAAACAGTTTTATATGGGAAAGCACCGGCTAATTTTAGACCAAATGTTAAATATTCCAGCAGAGATGGTGTGAATTTTACAGCGGAAAATGGAACGACAATTACAACTATCTATCAATATTTTAACGTTCTACCATTTAGAACAGCCACAAATTATTCAGCAGATGAACTCGATAACATTATAAAGAGTGAACTTGCTGAAAGAGAGGCTTTATATAAGAAAGATCCAACTGGTTATTCAATATACAAAGATGCAACTAAAAATAGTAAACTGATTGGACTAGGGAAAACATTAAAAGAGTATGAACAGAAGAGTAAAGTAAATGCCTTTATGATATTGGCACAAGCAATTCATGAAAGCAAGTATGGTATGAGTGGGTTTGCTCAGAATAATAATAACTTATTTGGCTTACGTGCATACGATGGTACGGGTAGCGCTAATAAATACTCCACGCCTGAAGATAGTATCAAAGATTTAGTAGATAACTATTTGAATAAAAATTATATTCCGGCAAACGGAAAATTCGCCAATGGCCCAAATTTAGGAAATAAATATCGTGGAGTAAATGTTCTTTATGCAACAGACCCTTATTGGGGACAAAAAATTGCTGGGCATCTGTATAGATTAGATGAAAAAATGGGTGGTAAGGATTTTATTCATAATAATAATCCTTATACGCTTTATAAAGTCGTTTCGCCGACAAACAATTTAAATGTGCGTCAAGAACCAAGCATTAGTTCCACTAGAATATATCAATATAAAGTGATGGATTCTGTGATAGCATCTCTTTCCAGTGAAATGACTTCGGGTTATACGTGGCATAAAATCCTATCAGATAGTAATAATGAGAAATATGGCTATGTAGCCGAATTTGATCAAGATCAAAGATTAATAGAGCTATTAAATATAGCTAAATAATAATCAAGAACACCCATCAGCGTTATGCTTTTGGGTGTTTTTTAATAGAGTGAAAAAACTTATGTAATTATTTGAAAATTCAGGGATAATCACACATAGTTTTGTCTGTTTTTTAAATTTCCATTATTGAATAGGATAATTTTTGAGATTTTTATAGATTTATAAAAAAGTATAGTGATATGATAGTTATGAAAACATGATATGTTTTATCCTTCGGGGTCGGGTGAAAGTCCCAATCGACGGTGATGATATATGAATAG
>NZ_CAPG01000063.1:0-1667 GCF_000321185.1 Bacillus sp. AP8 | reverse complement strand
TTGGACAGCTTTTTTTATATTCTCTAATATCAAAGATATGAATTTATAAGAGAGATAACTGTCTCTTTTCGAAAAATATATCTAAAACATATCCTTTTTACATATAAATGAAGTAAGGACAAATCTTATAGAGATGTTTCATTGCTAAGAAATCGTTAAGTGTCTTAAGGTTTATCGACACTACTAATTAACAGTGTTATAATTGTATAGGATTACATAATTTGTTATATTTTGGTGTTTAAGAGGATTGAGCAATGGCTCAGGATTCTTTCGCATAAAGTGAGACTTCCATCAATAGAGATGAAAGAATCTCTATTAATGGTTAGTTGAACCAATCGGGTTCTTACTGGCCTTATTTTACTTAAACCTCCTTGTTTCTCCCAAACGTTAAATTGGGTATCTTAGCGCTAGTTTGAACGTGATAAATAGAAAATAAAACAAAGGGGGAGGGGCATGGAACTATTAAACTGGTATCAGAATAACTATCTGATTGTTTTTGTGTTTCTATGTCTAGGGATACTGTTACCAATTGTGGCACTCTTTTTGGGCAAGCTGTTAAGGCCTTATAAGCCAATAGCAGCAAAGTATACGACGTACGAAAGTGGAATGGAACCATTCCATGATTCGAGAATTCAATTTAACGTACGGTACTATATGTTTGCCTTATTATTTGTCATTTTTGATGTGGAAACGGTTTTTCTGTATCCATGGGCAGTAGCATATGAAAAGTTAGGGATTTTTGCGCTAATTGAAATGCTGATTTTTGTCTTCATGCTTTTAGTTGGTCTTATTTATGCTTGGAAAAAGAAGGTGTTAAAATGGACCTAAAATTAGATGGTATTTCAGCACATGAAATGGAAGAATTAAAACAAAATATTTTTTTAGCAACCTTAGAGCAAGTGAAGGGATGGGCAAGAAGTAATTCTTTGTGGCCAATGACATTTGGTCTAGCTTGTTGTGCTATTGAAATGATGGGTGTAGGTTCTTCCCATTACGATTTAGATAGATTTGGCTCGTTTTTCCGTACTTCACCTCGTCAATCTGATGTCATGATTGTTTCAGGAACTGTAACAAAGAAAATGGCACCTATTATTAGACGTTTATATGAGCAAATGCCAGAGCCAAAATGGGTAATTGCCATGGGATCATGTGCTACGGCTGGTGGACCTTATGTCAAATCATATAGTGTAGTAAAAGGTGTCGATCAAATTGTACCAGTAGATGTATATATCCCTGGCTGTCCACCAAATCCAGCAGCATTAATGTATGGAATAAATAAATTGCGTGAAAAAATTCGCTACGAGGCAAAAACCGGGAAGCAGGTGATGTAACGTGAGCGAAAGACAAGATAATCCTCATAAAGATGATAATAAAGAGATTGAAAAAGTCAAAGTAGATCCTAGTCATTCAAATCAATCATCGAATACAGACTCCATTGAACAAACAACAAAAATAGATTCTGAAAATAAAAACAAAGTAATAGATGATACATCAACAGAAAAAGCCAAAGCCTTAGCATTAGTCAAGGCCAAAGCAGTGGCAGCAGCGAAAGCGAAAGCGGCAGCGTTAGCGAAGCAGAAAGCCAAAGAGCAAGAGTCAGAAACAGAGGACTCAACAGATGAAAAAGCTAAAGCTCTAGCATTAGCTAAGGCCAAAGCAGCGGCAGC
>NZ_CAPG01000064.1:0-107849 GCF_000321185.1 Bacillus sp. AP8 | reverse complement strand
GCCTCTAAAGGACCTCGATTTATTAGGGCTCTTCTATATTTAAAAAAATCAACGTAATTACTTATTATGAGACCAACCTTCAACATCCCAAACTTTTGTTACCCAATCTTTATAGAAATCAGGTTCATGAGATACGAGGACAACCGTACCTTTGTATGCTTTTAAAGCACGTTGAAGTTCTTGTTTGGCATCAACATCTAAGTGATTAGTTGGTTCGTCAAATAAAACCCAATTGCTTTCTTCCATTAGCAATTTACATAGTCGAACTTTTGCTTGTTCTCCACCACTCAGTTGGTTAAGTGGACGAGAGATATGTTCATTTTTTAAACCACAGCGTGCAAGGGCAGCTCGTACTTGATGTTGATCCATGCCAGGATAAGCATTCCACACGTCTTCAATCGGTGTAATATTGCCAGCTTTTACTTCTTGTTCGAAATAGACAGGATATAAGAAGTCACCACGTGAAATATCACCACTCAGCGGAGGAATAACACCAAGAATGGTTTTAAGTAAAGTGGATTTCCCAACACCATTGCAGCCGACAATCGCAATTTTATCTCCACGTTCGATAGTCATCGACATTTTGGGTAGAAGAGGATGGTCATAACCGATTTCAAAATCTTTTCCTTCGAATACCCAGCGACTGCTTCCACGAGCCTCTTTGAATTCAAATGTTGGTTTGGCAGCTGTTTCCGGTCGATCAATTCGTTCCATACGATCAAGTTGTTTTTGACGGCTTTTTGCACGGCCAGTCGTTGAGAAACGGGCCTTATTTTTAGCAATAAATTCTTCTTGCTTTTTAATGTATTCCTTTTGCTTTTCATACGCGTTAATATGTTGATTTTTATGAAGCTCAGCTAACTCCAAAAACTTTTCATAAGTAGCTGTATAGCGAGTTAACTTAGCAAATTCTAAATGAAAGATAACATCCGTTGCAGCATTCATAAACTCCGTATCATGTGAAATTAATATAAAAGCATGAGGATATTCTTTTAAATATTTCGTTAACCATGTAATATGTTCTTCATCTAAATAGTTGGTAGGCTCATCAAGAAGAAGAACTTGAGGTTGTTCAAGCAATAATTTTGTTAATAAAACTTTTGTACGCTGACCGCCACTTAGTGCAGAGACGTCTCGATCTAAACCGATTGCATCTAAACCAAGTCCTCGTGCGGCATCTTCAATTTTTAAATCAAGTGAATAAAAACCACCTGCATCCAATTTATCTTGAAGTTCAGCCATTCTTTCTAGCAATTCTTCTAATTCTTCTGGAGATGCTTCTCCCATCTTACCTGTTACTTCGTTTAATTCCGCTTCCACATCAAAAAGGTCTTTGAAAGCTTCTTGTAAAACATTTCGTATTGTTTTACCTGGTGTAAGATTTGTATGTTGATCTAAGTAGCCATAAACTACACCCGGTGTCCATTGGACTTTACCGCTATCATACATTGTTTGACCAGTAATGATGTTCATCATTGTTGATTTTCCTACACCGTTCGCACCTACAAGACCAACATGTTCATTATTTAATTGAAAAGAAACTTCTTTAAATAGCATTCGATCGCCAAAACTATGAGTCAATTTTTCTACATTTAACAAGCTCATTTATTTTTTCAACTCCTGAAATTATCGTTGCACATATTGTATTATTGTATTCGAGTTTATAAATCGATGTAAAGTGAAAAACGACAGTAGTCGATTTTAATTAGGATAAAATTATGGAAATACTTTTTATATGATGCTTGGAGAATTGAGAATGAAAAACTCCTTTCCTATAGTGGAAAGGAGTTTTTCATTCATCTTAAATTATTTTATTTATCAAATTTCATTCCTTTTAATAAATCAGCAAAGGGATTATTTATTGGTTCAGCCTCTTTTTCTTGTTGTTTTAAATACTTCTGAACGGTTCGCTTATCCACTTTTCCTCTAGATTCATTTTTACGTCTTGCTTCAAAAGCAGATAGTTTTTCACGATACCCACATTTACATGCGAAGATTTGTCCTTTTCCTTCACCACGTAATTCCATTTTCTTTCTACACTGCGGACAACGAGCATTTGTCACACGTGATACATTTTTTCGATGACCACATTCACGGTCTTGGCAAACAAGCATTTTTCCTTTTTTTCCATTAACCTCAAGCATTGGCTTACCACAATCAGGACAAGATTTTGTTGAGATATTATCGTGCTTATATTTTTTATTGCTTGCTTTAATTTCGGACACAATTTCTTTAGTATGTTTTTTCATTTCATTAATGAAAACATCTTTTTTTAGCTTACCTTTCGCAATGAGTTCAAGCTTTTGCTCCCATTCGGCTGTTGTTGCAGGGGAACGTAATTCTTCTGGTACTAAATCAAGTAACTGGCGTCCTTTAGAGGTTATATAGATTTCTTTTCCACCACGTTTTTCGATTAAGAACGAATTAAATAATTTATCAATAATATCAGCACGAGTGGCCACTGTACCAAGCCCACCAGTGGATTTTAATGTATCTGCCAACTTTTTGTCATTCGTTTCCATGTACTTTGTAGGATTTTCCATTGCCGATAGTAAAGTAGCTTCTGTAAATCGCGCAGGTGGCTTTGTTTGCCCTGAAGTTTGAGCGATTAATTTTGTTTTTAAGACTTCATCTTTTTCAAGATGAGGTAATAATTGCTCTTTTACATCATCCGTTGATTCCTCATCATCGAAACGGTTTTCATATACTTCTTTCCACCCAGCATTTTTTACTGATTTGCCTTTAGCGATGAACTTTTCATCACCGACTTTTGCTTGTATTATTAACTGCTCGTATTCAAAAGCAGGGTATAGTACAGCTAAGAAACGCTTTACGACCAGATCATAAATTTTACGTTCTTTATCTGTAAAAGCTGAGAAGTTCACATAGCCTTCCGTTGGAATGATAGCATGGTGATCACTGACTTTTCTATCATCTACAAAGGCTTTTGTTGCTTTAATCGGCTTTGTTAATACTTTATTAGCAAGAGAACGGTATTCCCCTATACCGCATGCTTTTAAACGTTCAGGAAGTGTACTAACAATGTCTGAAGATAAATAACGTGAGTCTGTACGAGGATATGTTAGCACTTTATGTTGTTCATACAGTTTTTGCATGATATTTAGTGTTTCTTTAGCAGAATAACCAAAAATTTTATTGGCGTCCCGCTGTAACTCAGTTAAATCATATAGAGCAGGCGAGAATGATTTCTTTGCTTTTCGATCAACAGAAACAATAATCGCATCTTTACGTCCAAGTGATTTTACGATTGCATCGACTTTTTCTTTATTAAAACTACGGCTATTACCATTTGCGTCTTGCCAAGTTAGTTTAAGTCCTTCTGTTTGAGCCTCAATTCCATAATACGTTACAGGTTTGAAATTCTTAATTTCATTTTCACGGGCTGCAACCATTGCGACTGTAGGTGTTTGCACACGTCCGCAGTTTAATTGAGCATTAAATTTTGTTGTTAAGGCACGAGTTGCATTTAAACCGATATACCAATCAGCTTCTGAACGTGCTACCGCTGAAGCATATAGGTTTTCATAGGCTTTTCCAGGTTTTAAATTATTAAATCCATCCTTAATAGCTTTATCTGTTACAGAAGAAATCCACAGTCGCTTGATAGGTTTGTGAACTTTCGCTTTATCAATTATCCAACGTGCAACTAATTCTCCTTCGCGTCCTGCATCAGTAGCTATAATTATTTCATTTACATCACTGCGATTTAATTGTGCCTTTACAGCATTGAACTGCTTTCCAGTTTGTTTCATGACAACTAATTTCATGCGTTCTGGAAGCATTGGAAGGTCTTCTAAATTCCATGTTTTATATTTATTATCATATACTTCAGGATCCGCTAGTGTTACTAAATGTCCTAGCGCCCAAGTGATGATATAGTTATTACCCTCTAAAAATCCATTTCCTTTCTTTGTACATTTCAAAACATTTGCAATATCTCGTGCAACAGAAGGTTTCTCAGCAATTACTACACTTTTTGCCATTTTTTCGAACTCCTTTACTAGCTATGTACCGTTTAATATACCATAGTTTCAATGAGGAAATGACTTATCGACTTCTAGTTAGCATCAAAACTATATATGGAAGCCAGTAATTGGTGAACAATTATTTTTATATAGTATTT
Organism: Bacillus sp. AP8; assembly: GCF_000321185.1. Lineage (NCBI taxonomy): Bacteria > Bacillati > Bacillota > Bacilli > Caryophanales > Bacillaceae > Bacillus > Bacillus sp. AP8. The sequence continues at coordinate 103,705 of NZ_CAPG01000064.1, read as the reverse complement.
CTTGTTGCAAGAGGAGATAGCTTATTTAATAGCTTGATTGACAACTTCATCTAATGCTTTTTTGAATATTTTTGGTGGTTCTGTCATGGCGCATACAATAAATCATACTCGTAAGCAGACGAAGAAATGGAAATACTTATAACTGTTCTATCCACCATAATCTTAGTATGAATAATTCCACTCATGGATTATATAATTCATACGTTTTTAGTATTATAATTTTAATTGATTAGAAGCAATTAGCATGGTTTGTTTTTTACTTTGGTTTTGGTTATATGTATACATAAGTAGAGGTTTAAAGAGTAAAAGGTTATCGTAACCAAGAGATGAACAGAGAGAAAAGTTAGTTTTATCCAATATCTAGATTTAACTAAAGCTGAATCAATAAGAGGAGGATTGCATGTCATGGCAAAAGGTAAAACAAATGCAATGCGGATTTTAGATAGTGCTAAAATTCCCTATGAAATGATGTCCTATGAAGTGAAAGATGGAAAAATTGATGGGGTATCTGTTGCTAATAAGATTGGGAGAAATCCAGAAATCGTTTATAAAACCTTAGTTGCGCAGGGGACTAGTAAAAATGTATATGTATTTGTAATCCCTGTGGAAGAAGAATTAAATTTGAAAAAAGCAGCTTCAGTAGCCGGTGAAAAGAAGGTTGAAATGGTAGCAGTAAAGGATATTCAAAAATTAACTGGATATATTAGAGGAGGTTGCTCTCCGGTTGGTATGAGCAAAAAATATCCAACTTTTATTCAAGAAGATGCCTTAGGTCAGGAAACCATTATTGTTAGTGGTGGTAAAATAGGTATGCAAATTGAAATAGAAGCGGAACAATTAGCTCATATTCTTATAGCAAAATTCGTTGATATTGTTCATTAAGGAATGAAGTGGGAGGCTGTTTCGAAAAGAAACAGCCTCTTTTTTATGATGTTGAACTTTTTTAAATAGTTCTAAAGAATATGGGGATTACCCAAAAGGACCGGTGTCGTTTTTTCTTATTAGGCATTCACCTAAAAAAGTGAGCGCTCATATATTGATGTGAGAGGATATATATCTTTGAAAAAAGGAGTGCTTGGTATTGAAGGAGCGTATACTTCATTATTTTGCGGCGGGGAATACAGCAAGAGGTTTTCATAGTCTTTATCAATCAAATTTAGTTGATTTGCAAAAGCTTTTTATATTAATTGGAGCACCAGATACTAGTAAATCTAATTTGATGAAAGAAATAGGACGGAGGTATGAAAATCAAGATTATTCGTTGGAATATATTCATAGTGCATCGAATCATGATGTATTAGAAGGACTAATTATTAAGGAATTAGCGGTAGGCATTGTATCTGAAAATGGATTACAAGCTAAAGATTTAAATGGATTACAAGCTAAAGAAGTATATATAAGCTTAGGGGAAGCAAAGGATATGAAGTCAATCGTATCACAAAAGGAAATGATTGAGTCGCTATCAAATAAAAGATTACAAGCTAATCAATTAGCCTATGATACTTTTGCGGAAGCGTTAAGTATTCATGACGAGTGGGAAGCGATCTTTATCGACAACATGGATTTCGATAAAGCAAATGATCTGACAGATGAGTTGATAGGTCTTTTATTTGAAAATCGTTTTTTAAAGCATGGTACGAGTAAGGTATACCATCGTTATTTAGGTGCGGCAACTCCTAAAGGTGCGATTGATTTTGTCCCCAATCTGACAGCTGATATTCATAATCGATATTTTGTAAAAGGACGCCCTGGTTCTGGAAAATCAACAATGTTAAAAAAGATTGCTGAACAAGCAGAAGAAAGAGGATATACTGTTGAAATCTATCATTGTGGTTTTGATCCACATAGTTTAGATATGGTTATTGTTCGAGAGTTGGATTTTGCTATTTTTGATAGTACAGCTCCTCATGAGTATTTTCCAACTCGTAATGGAGATCGAATAATAGATGTTTATGAACGCTGTATAACCCCTAATACAGATGAGGACTATAGTCTAGATATCGAAAACGTGGCACAACGCTATCGGGCTAAAATGAATGAAGCAACTGCGCACTTAGCTTTAGGGAAATCGTTGGGGAATGAAATTGAAAAAATATATTGTTCCTGTATAGATTTGCGGAAAATGAAATCTATTGAAGAAGCTATTGTGGATGCCATCGAGGAATAGCAAATGAAAAAATACCCCTTCTCCGAATCCATAAAATGAGTTGGAGAAGGGGTATTGACTGTCTAAAGATAACGGAAAGGCGCTGTTTGGGTGGATTAAAGAGATAACTAAATTAAAAAATAAGATGTGCGATACCTACTATGATTGGCAATGTTATCACCGTACGTAATAAGAAAATAACAACGAGATCTTTAAAGTTTACTGGAATCTTTGAACCTAATAATAGGCCACCAACCTCGGACATGTAAATAAGTTGAGTTACTGATAAAGTAGCTATCACAAAGCGAGTTAGATCACTTTCAATTCCAGAAGCTAGTACAGATGGTAAAAACATATCAGCAAAACCAATTAAGATCGTTTGCGAAGCAGCTGTTGCTTCCGGAATCTGTAGCATTTCTAATATAGGGATAAATGGGATGCCGAGCCATTGAAAGACTGGAGTATATGTTGCGATAATTAAGGCAAGTGTACCCATTGCCATTACAACTGGTGCAACTCCCATCCATAGATCTAGAACATTTCGTCCTCCATCCACTAGAAAATCTTTTATATTTTTGTTTTTCTCAGCACGTTCCACAGCAAGCTTAATACCCCATGTTAGTGGATTATAGCCTTCTGGAGTAACTTCTTCATCATCATGATGATTATTCACATGGTACGTATCAGGTTTTCTAGATAATGGTGGAATTCTTGGCATAATAATAGCTGCTACTAAGCCGGATAATAATACAGTTAAATAAAATGGAATAAAAAGATACTCTAAATCTACTTGAGAAATAATTACTAAGCTGAATGTTATAGAAACGACTGAGAATGTAGTTCCAATAATAGCCGCTTCTCTTTTTGTATAGTAGCCTTCCTCATATTGCTTACTCGTTAATAATACTCCGATTGTTCCATCTCCTAACCAAGAAGCTGCACAACCGATAGAAGAGCGTCCAGGAAGTTTAAAGAGAGGACGCATTACTTTCATTAATAAAGCTCCAAATAGCTCTAATAATCCAAAGTTGAGTAATAGAGGTAATAATAAACCTGCAAAGAAGAATACTGTAAATAAAGTAGGTAATAGACTAAATAGTAATGTGCCACCAGTGTCTTCAGACCAAATCCATTCAGGGCCGATTTTGAAAAGGACACAAAGAGCGAAAATGGCTCCAATAATTCTTGTAATAAACCAGAATAAGTTCACTTCAAATAAAGAAATAAAAAAAGGACTTTTCTTTAAAAAAGGTATATTAAAATACTTAGCGGCTACAGTACCAATAACAGCAAGTATAATAATAATCGTCATAATGTACGGAATCGAATCACCCAATATGTCTTTGAAAGTACTAGAGAGGATAGCGATTGGAATGGTGATATTTCCTTTATAGGAAACAGGCGTAATGAATAATAAAATTCCAATAAGAGAAGGAATTATAAATAGTAATATAGAAGAAAATTTATATGTGCTTTTCATCTTGTTCCCCTTAAATAAATGATATAGATAATTAATATATATACATTTTAATGCATAATAATTAAAAAATCTATTAGTATTTTAAAATAATTTTTCGATGATTATTCGGAAATGTTATTAGTAAATGTTTTATCTTTTATGTAAAACATTATGTCGTTATTTCTTATTTAATATGTATATAAGACAAGTATATTTTTAATGTGTATAATAACTTTGCTAGGGTTATTTATTATTTAGGCATAATAAAAAGTAAGAGAGGCGTTTTTATGGAAAGAATAAAAATGGCTGATGACCTTGAATTTTCAAGAATTATTCATGGACATTGGAGGCTAATGGATTGGGGTTATAGTAATCAACAGGTACTACAATTACTAGAAGAGTGCTTAGATTTAGGCATTACAACAATTGATACAGCAGATATATATGGCAATTATTCATGTGAGGCTGGCTTGGGAAATGCATTAGCATTAAAACCAGAAATAAGAGAAAAATTGGAGATTGTCACGAAATGCGGAATTAAATTAACAAGTAGAGAAGATGTATTATTAAATCATTATGATAGCAGTAAGGAGCATATTATTTCTAGCGTAGAAACGTCACTTCATAATCTTCAAACGGATTATATTGATGTATTATTAATTCATAGACCAGATGTGTTAACAAATCCTGAAGAAGTAGCAGAAGCTTTTAGTCTTTTACAAAAACAAGGGAAAGTAAAGCACTTTGGTGTATCTAATTATTCTCCTTCGCAAGTAAGTATGCTACAAGCTTTTTTACCGTACCCACTTGTAACGAATCAAGTTGAATTATCGCCATTAGTAAGAGATCAATTCGAAAATGGAACGCTTGATCAAGCAATTGAAAGAAAGATGCCACCAATGGCATGGTCTCCATTAGCGGGAGGAGCCGTTTTCCATAGTGAAGATGAAAGATCCCTTCGTGTCCGAAAAGTATTACATAAAATTGCAGATGAAATTGGAGCAGACAGTATCGATCAAGTAGTTTATGCTTGGTTATTGATGCATCCAGCAGATATTATGCCAATAGTTGGTTCAGGAAAAATAGAACGCATTAAAAATGCTGTTAATGCGCTAGATTTAAGGATGAATAGGGAACAATGGTATGAAATTTGGGTTGCATCAAGAGGCAAAAACGTTGATTAAGTATAAAAAGCAGATTAGTTAATCATAAGAAATAGGATGTGTTATAAGTGATTAAATGTATAGCAATAGATATGGATGGAACGTTGTTAAATAAAAATGAAAAAGTGAGTCAGGCGAATGAACAGGCGTTTAAGCGTGCACAGGAGCAAGGTGTAGAAGTGGTTGTAGCAACAGGTCGCCCATACATTGAAGCTCGTCATGCATTAGATGAAGCGAATATTACATGTTCCCTTATTTCTATAAATGGTGCTGTAATTTGGAATGAAAAGGGAGAGAAAATAGCATCTAATCCAATGCTGAAAAGTGATGTTAGCAAAGCTCAAAAAATTTTAGAGGATGCTTCTATTTATTTTGAGTTATTTACAAGTAAAGGTCGATTTACGAAAAAACGTAGTGTTTCAATCGCCATTATAATGGATATTTTAAAGTCAGCCTTTCCAAACGAAGATCCAGCCAATTTGGAAAAGCAAGTAAATGAACATTTCGAAATGGGTCATATTCATGAAATTGACAATTATGAAGAACTTATCAATGATGACGAAGTAGAATTGTACAAAATGTTAGCATTTTCTCATGAGCTTAATCAGCTTGGAAAATCTGGTGAAGAAATAAAGTCAACAACAACTTTAGTTGTTAGTTCATCTGGAGTAGGAAATCTGGAAATAACTAGCTTTGATGCGCAAAAAGGTGAAGCGCTAGAAAAGTTTGTTGCTGAAAAGAACATTTCATTAAGCGAAACAATGGCTATTGGAGATAGTTATAATGATTGGTCAATGTTTGAAAAAGCAGGAAAAGCTGTAGCGATGGGAAATGCACCATTAGACATTCAGGAATTTTGTGATGAAGTTACATTAACAAACGCTGAAGATGGCGTAGCACATGCTATTCTTAAAGCGATTTCCAATAAATAAGCAATAAGTGACAAAGTCAAGAAACATCAGTGAGAGCTCAAAGGAACTAGGCACTCTTACTGGTGTTTCTTTTTTAATTTTATCGACCAGCTAGTAAAGAGTTGGGTCAGACATCTAGGTTTTAAAAAATAACAAAGGGGAATGGTAATGAATTTATCGAAGCAATGTTTAATGTTTTTTCTTATCTTGATATTGGTTGGTTGTAATAAGGCAGAAACAGAATCAAAAGATCAAGGAATAACAGATACGGAAACCACTAGCAAGCCGTTAGATGAAATGACAGTAGTAGCAGAAAAACTAGATATTCCATGGTCCATTCAAAAGGAAGAAGATACGTTTTACATTAGTGAACGTAATGGTACGATTGCTGTGATTGAGAATGGAAAAAGTCATCGAGAAAATATATTGCTAAAGAAAGTATTATCATCACAACCAGAAGCAGGTCTTTTAGGTTTTGTGTTAAGCTCTGATTTTAAGCAATCTCAACAAGCTTTTGCCTATTATACGTATGATCAAGAAGGAGAATCGTTTAACCGAATAATTGTTTTAAAGAGAGAAAATCATAGATGGAAAGAAATAAGAACTTTATTAGATAAAATTCCAAGTGGGCAATATCATCATGGAGGGCGTATGAAAATAGGTCATGATCATAAGTTGTATATCACAGTTGGAGATGCTTTGAACGAAGAGCGAGCACAAAATATAAGCTCTTTAAATGGGAAAATTCTTCGAATGAAGCTAGATGGCACAATACCAGAAGATAATCCTTTTCCTAATTCTTATGTATATAGCTATGGACATAGAAACTCACAAGGACTTGTATGGAATGAAAACGGTCAGCTTTATAGTAGTGAACATGGACCTTCGGCTCATGATGAAATTAATCTTATTACACCAGGTAATAATTATGGATGGCCTATTATAAAAGGAGATGAAGCAAAAACAAACATGCAAAATCCACTTATACATTCAGGAAAGGATACATGGGCTCCTTCTGGAATAGCTTATTATAAAAAAAATCTTTATATAGCAATGCTAAGAGGGGAGTCTGTAAAAAGATTCGATATCCAATCGAAAGTTATGCATAATGTCGTAACAGGTGTTGGACGAATTCGAGATGTTTTCATTGAAGGAGACTATTTGTATTTTATAACCAATAATACAGATGGGAGAGGCGTACCTAAGCCAGAAGATGATAAATTATATATGATAAAGCTATCTGAAACATCTTAAAACTTCGGTATATGGGTTGAACGAAAAGAATATAAAAAAAGCCACTCATCTAGGAGTGGCTAATAAAGGGGATACTATGGAAAGTTCATCACATCTATAGTATCTCCAAATCTTTTATAAGATATACATTCTATATGATAAAATCAATCTTCCCATTTATAGGTCCAGAACTTTTCGGTATTCACTCTTTCTAGGATGGCTGGATCTTTTTGTTTAAGTAGCTGATCCCATTCAGCCATCATATATTGTGTTTGAGAACTATGAGCTTTCATCGCTCCAATTTTAATATCTTGATAAGCACTTACATCATGAATAATATCTGGAGCCCCTAAATCTGCCTCGCTATTGTGTGCAAAGGCGCAAGCATACAATTTAGGGCGGTCTTCTTTTGCAATTCTACCTAAAGCTTTTACAACAGCTCTTCCTGTAGCTTCATGATCAGGATGAACACTATAACCAGGGTAGAAGGAAATAGCGAGTGTAGGTTGTAATTCTTTTATAGCTGAGGAGATTATATTAATGAGAAATTCTTCATCTTCAAATTCTACTGTTTTATCTCGTAAACCCATCATACGTAAATCAGAAATACCCATTACGTCTGCAGCTTTTTTTAGCTCTTTTTTTCGAATTAAAGGAAGAGATTCACGTGTCGCAAAGGGTGGAATCCCTAAATTTCTTCCCATTTCACCTAAAGTTAAACAAATATAAGTTACGGGTGTTCCTGTTTGTGTAAAGCTCGCGATTGTACCAGATACACCAAATGCCTCATCATCGGGATGAGGAAATACAACAAGTACGTGTTTTTCCTGATTCAAAATGAAACTCTCCTTTCTAGTCTAATGTATTATTCAAATGGAGTCATACTAATTTGTAAAGCAACAGCTAGCTTTCCAGTCTCATCAAGTCCAGCTAGAAGTAATCGATTATGTTCATCAATTTGATAATGATTTAATCCTTCCGCGTAAACCCAGCCTATAGGAAGCTTTAATCCAACACGATAAGGTCCATCTCCCATTATTTTTCCGTGGTCATATTGAACAAGAGCGTTTCGTATATAAGCTCCCGCTGAATAAGTACCTCCACCGAAATGGGAAGCATAGGCTCCGTTTGTAGTTTCTAGATGTACATAAACATGTTTTTGTTGAAAAGAATCAATGGCTTCTTGTACAACAGACGGTATGATTGGCTTCATAACAGCTCCTCCTCTTTAAATGAATTATTATATTTGAATGGAATGATGTCTTTCAAAATAATCTGTTTACACTATCTTACTAAAAGAAAGCAGAGAATGCGAAGAGAATACCTTCTTTTTTAGTAAAAAGATTAATCAAATGCTTCCTTTTAAGTGAAATAAAAAAGAGAAAAGGACTAACTGCTACATTAGTCCTTACACATTACAGGATGTTATTTGTTTTTGTTAGCTCCATATAATTTATATGCTCCGTGCATAGTTGGACCAACATATTCGTTTAATTTCCAAGAATGGCGAATCGCTTCGGTGATAAAATCTTTAGCTACAGAAATCGCTTCTTTAACAGAAGCTCCTTTAGCTAATTCAGCTGTAATAGCAGCAGCAAAGGTACAGCCCGCACCGTGAGTATATGAAGTTGGAATCAGATCATTTTCAATAATTGTATGTTCTTTTCCGTCATATACTAGGTCGATTGCTTTTTCAATACCATGTAGCTTACTTCCGCCTTTTACCACTACATATTGGACACCTAGTGCATGGATTTTTTCAGCAGCTTTTTTCATTTGATCAACAGTAGTGATCGTTTGCATACCTGCTAGCTGGGATGCTTCGAATAAGTTAGGTGTTGTAACAGTCGCAAGAGGAAGTAAGGCTTCTCTATAGGCTATTGTATGTTCAGGGAATAAAACTTCATCTTCCCCTTTACACACCATAACAGGATCAATGACTACTTTCTTTATATCGTACTCTTTAATTTTTCTAGCAGCTAACTCGATAATCTCAACAGAGCCAAGCATACCCGTTTTAAGAGCGTCAACATCAACTGAAAGAATGGTTTCAAGTTGAGCTTCAACTACATCAGTATTTTGTGGAAAAACTTGATGACGCCAATGGTCCTTTGGATCCATGGCTACAATTGTTGTTAATGCAGTCATTCCATAAACACCTAGTTCTTGAAAGGTTTTGAGATCGGCTTGAATCCCTGCACCGCCACTAGAGTCAGAACCTGCAATTGTTAAAGCTTTTTTCATTGTCATGTGAACCCTCCTAATAAGTACGTGAATCTATGTAAATAATTTTCATGATCTCTTTTAGATTATAATACCCTTAATTTTATTTACAAGAAATAAAAATGTAATTTTCAAAAAACGGTAACGCTAAGGGAAATATAAAAAAAAGCAATGCGATGTCCATATGGACACTGCATTGCTTTATTTAAAAAGAAAAGAGGGGGCAATAGTGGATAAGCTTATTTTTCAGCAATGACGACTACTTTACCAAAATCCAATTCTTGCTCGTATTTATTGGCTTCATTTTCTGTTAGTCCTAAACTTTCCATCTTAGCGCGCAATTCATCGCCACGTGATCTAAACATATTACCGAGATTGTCTAAAACGCCTTGTTCTTGAATCCCAACCTTTTCAGTTTCTGTAATTTCAGTAAGGTGTTTAGAACGATCTTTATCGTGAGCAAAAATATAAATGTCCTCTTTTGTATAACCTGTAGCAGTTAAAACCTCAATTTTTTCCTTTGCTTGAACTCCATTTTCTACAACGTGTACTTGATACATAAATATTCCTCCTCGGTTTTTGGTATTTATGTTGAATCTGTGTTGTTTGTAAGTTATACGTTATATAACCTCATTTATAAGGTTTGAAACATATAAATGTTGAAAAATACAAAAAAACTTACATCTACTGCAAATAAAGCTACAATAAAAATAACGACTATGTAAGAGAAAGCTAGGGGATAACATGATTATATTAGATAGCGTGCATTCATCTTGGAAACCTTTTTTAACTGAAGAAATCATACAAGAAATAAGAGAAATTGAAAGGGAAATTGGCGATAACTATAATCCGATTAATCCAGATAATATTTTACGCTTTCTATCAGTGGATTTGCATAAAGTAAAGGTGGTTTGGTTAGGTCAAGATGTCTATCCAATGAAGGGAGCAGCTACAGGAAGATCTTTTGAAGTAGGAGGATTAGAAAGTTGGGTTGGCCCTTTTCGCCAAGTATCGCTAAAGAATATCATTCGTTTATTGCATAAAAATTATCATAATATTCATCACTACGACGAAATAAAGAGCTATGAGGAGATAAAGAAGGAAATTAAAGCAGGAACTTTTCCCATTAAACCACCACATCAATGGTTTGATTATTTAGAAGAGCAAGGGGTGTTGTTTTTAAATACTTCTTTTACATGTGAAATTGGTAAACCAAATAGTCACAAAAAAATATGGGAGCATTTTTCTAAACAAGTTTTAACCTATATATCAAAAGAAAATCCTCAGATTAAATGGTTTTTATGGGGAAAAGAAGCAATATCTAATAAAGAGTATATTCAACAAGGAGAATTTTTTGAAAGTAGGCATCCAATGATGTGTAGCGTGAAATATGAGGATGATTTTTTGAAATTCAAAGGATTTGAACAATCTAAAGATTATATTAAATGGATTTGAATCATAAATCGACATTGTTTCACGTGAAACAACATTTTTCTACAAAGACATATCCATGCAAATAGGGAGATGAAGGTTAGACCAATGAAAGTAAATTGCATAAAGTGTAAGCATTATTTTGTAACATGGGATGTTACCGCTCCTAAAGGTTGTAAGGCTTTTAATTTTAAAGCTACTAAAATACCTTCTTTAATAGTATTACAATCTTCTGGACAAGCTTGTTTGAAATATGAACCGAAATTTCGATAGTGTATCGAGATTGTTGATTGATAGCTTGAATATGTTAGAATGAAGGAAAAACTACACTAGAGGTATATAGAATGAGTATTTCATCCGATAAAGTGTTGAATAAAATGGAAGAATTAATTCACAAAGCAAAAGTAGCAGAAACCTTAGAGCAAAAGAAAAGCTATGCAACAGCCATAAAAGCTTTATGTGAATTGTTATCTGAAGAAGAGACCATACAACCAATTAGCGAAGTAGTCTCTTCACAAAGACAAACGATGTCACCCCAAGCATCTGTGGCTGAAGTAGCTTCGCAAAAGCCGATGTCTATCGAAGAAGCCAATGGAACTTCATTATTAGATTTTTAAGTGAACATGTTGTTATACAAAAGCCTTACATCTATATCTATTGGATGTAAGGCTTTTTAATTGTTCTAGCAAAGAGCCCGATTGATATTTATACCATGCTATAATATACACGCTATTTAAGATATGAGAAATCAGGATGAACAGAAAGGTAGGTTGAACCATGACGGAATCACTGATTACAAAAAAGGCTATTTCACAGGCACTTGTTGATTTATGTGCTCATAAACGATTTGATAAAATAAGCATTGCTGATATAACGAATAAATGTGGCTTGAAACGTCAAACATTTTATTATCATTTTACAGATAAATATGATTTGCTAGAGTGGATATATAGACAAGATGCTCTTTTATATTTATCAGATGATATTAGTCTAGAAAATTGGAATCAACATGTTTTAAAAATGCTACAGCAAATACAAACAAATGGATCGTTTTATCATACTACCGTCAAATTTGATCAAAACATTCTAACGGGATGCTTTTCAGAGATGACGAATAAATTATTTCATGAATTATTTGAGCGTCTTGATGAACATAATCAAGTATGCTTGAAAGATCGAGAATTTTATTCTCGCTTTTTTTCGTATGGGTGTAGTGGAGTACTTTTGAAATGGATATTTGACGAATATACAGAATCGGCGGAAGAAATCGCTAAACAAATGGTTCGCCTTGCAAAAGATACGCAATTTTTGGTCTCACAATTGTAGACTAACTAGACAATTCCTCCAATTTGTCAAAAAAATTGACAGATAACATAAACTGTTTAGATTACTTTTTCAAATAAGCGGTATAGTACCTATACAACAAATTTGGAGGAGGATTATTCATGAAAAAAAGAGATATAGGAGTCATTGCAGCGGGAACAGCTATCGGAGCAGCTTTTGCTGTTAAGAAAGTGAATGAGCGTAAACATAAAAATAAACAACGTCTCGTAGATGAAGATATTCAATCTCGAAATTATGGAAACAAACAAGTCTATTTTATTGGTGGAGGGATTGCAAGTCTGGCTGGTGCAGCCTATTTAATACGTGATGCTCATTTTAAAGGTGAAAATATCCACATCATCGAAGGCATGGATATCCTAGGTGGTAGCAATGACGGAGCAGGCAGTGGAGAAAAAGGATTTGTTTGTCGTGGTGGACGAATGTTAAATGAAGAAACATATGAAAACTTCTGGGATCTGTTTAGTAGTATTCCTTCGCTTGAGATGCCAGAGCAAAGTGTAACAGAAGAAATCCTTAATTTTGATCATTTGCATCCAACGCATGCACAAGCAAGATTAGTAGATAAAAATTGTAAAATAATAGATGCACACTCCATGGGGTTTAATAATAGTGATCGACTTGCGATGACCCGTTTATTAGCAACTCCAGAAGAAAAGTTAGATGATATGACTATTCAAGATTGGTTTGATTCACACTTTTTTGAAACCAACTTTTGGTTTATGTGGCAAACCACTTTTGCCTTTCAAAAATGGAGTAGCTTGTTTGAATTTAGACGTTATATGAATCGAATGATGCTAGAGTTTAGTCGAATAGATACGTTAGAAGGGGTTACAAGAACACGTTATAATCAATATGAAAGCTTAATCTTACCTCTTAAAGCCTTTTTGGATTGTCATCATGTCGATTTTACAATTAATAAAGTAGTTACAGATATCGATTTTAAAGAGGGGGATAGCATTACAGCCACAGTTCTACATTTGTTCGACGAAGAAACAATCGTCCTTGGAGAAGAGGATGTTGTATTTATGACAAATGCTTGTATGACAGATAGTGCAACACTAGGTGATTTACATACTCCTGCACCTCAACCTGAAGAACGACCAATTTCTGGTGAGCTTTGGTATAAGATTGCTCAGAAAAAGCCGCAACTTGGTAATCCAGAACCTTTCTTCGGTCATGAGAATCAAACAAATTGGCAGAGCTTTACGGTAACTTGTCGTGGAGATAGATTATTAAAACGTATAGAACGCTTTACTGGAAATATTCCAGGTAGTGGAGCATTAATGACATTCAAAGATTCAAATTGGTTGATGAGCACAGTTGTAGCTGCTCAACCGCACTTTAAAGCGCAAGATGCCAATACAACTATATTTTGGGGTTATGGCTTATATCCAAATCGAATAGGTGACTATGTAAAAAAACCAATGAAAGAATGTACAGGTGAAGAAATTCTATATGAATTAATATGCCATTTAAAATGGGCAGACGATTGGGAGGACATTAAGAAAGATGTCATTAATGTTATTCCTTGCTATATGCCGTTTATTGATGCTCAATTCCAACCTCGTAAAATGAGTGATCGTCCAAAAGTAGTGCCTGATGGTAGTACAAACTTTGCCATGATTAGTCAATTTGTCGAAATACCGCAAGATATGGTGTTTACTGAAGAGTATTCCGTTCGAGCAGCAAGAATAGCTGTATATACACTATTTGATATCGATAAAGAAATATGCCCTGTAACACCATATCATCGTGATCCTAAAGTTATTGCAAAGGCTACAAAGACGATGTTCAGATGAATATGGAGAAAAGGATTCTACTGAATCCTTTTCTTTTTGTCTGATTCTCTTTTTGCTAAGAGTAAAGGCTAAGTAAATCAATAAAATCTAGTATAAGAATGATCATTGGTGGTGTTTGTAAAGCATTTGAAGTGTATAGTGGAAAAATATGAATTATTTATGTCCTGAATACCTCTTACTGTCCAATAGAATCAACTTGTGATTTAATGAGAAATGACTAAATTTTTTAAAATTTAAAATTCTGGGGAGTGGAAGCTAAATGAAATTATTTATTATTTTAGGGGCTATAAATGCATTTTTAGCTGTTGCGTTAGGTGCATTTGGAGCTCACATTTTAGATGGAAGAATACCTGCAAAATATATGATTACATGGGAAAAAGCAGTTATGTATCAAATGTTCCATGCGCTTGGTTTATTAGTAGTAGGTTTACTAGCTGGAAAAGTAGGTCCTCAAACATCTATTAATTGGTCTGGTTGGTTAATGTTTGCAGGTATTCTATTATTCTCAGGAAGTCTTTATATTCTAAGTATTACACAAATTAAAATGCTAGGGGCGATTACCCCAATTGGTGGAGTATCATTTTTAGTAGCTTGGGTGCTAATGATTATTGCTGTTTATAAATATGCTTAATGGTTTAGAAGAGGATGCTTTAAGAATCATTTAAAAAGGGGACGCCAGATAAAAGTATTCACTTCTATCCGACATCCCCTTTTTCGCCATTTATCTTGGAGGGTATGTGGCAAGTTGAGGTCCACCGGTAAATGGATATTCATATTCAATTTCTTCATCAAAAGTAATGTAATCTAGATATACCATTAATAGAATGTATCGAAGACCGGTTTGAGGATCACTTAAGATGATATGATCTCTACCACCCGCTTCAATAATTCCTTTGAATATTTTGGCATTCCACTCAGTATTATTTTCAAAAGTCATATATACGGTTGCTAGCTTTCCTTTATTCAATCGCAGGATATTTTCAATATAAGATTGTTCGAGTGGGAGCATGCCTGGTATTTGAGGCGCTTTGCTCGTTCCATTTTGTTTGGTTGGTACTAAAACACCCCCAGATGGTTCTAAAAAGCCACCTTGATAAGTTTGCATTGGTTGTTGTGATGGCATTTGCTGTTGCTGGAAAGGTTGCTGTTGTTGTGGTTGCTGATAGGCTTGTTGCGGCTGTGGCTGAGCGCCTTGCATGGTTCCGTAATACGGTGTTGGTGTTGGTTGTGCTTGATATCCATAATTCGCATATGGATTTGCTCTGTTTTCATTCATTCAAACTAACCTCCATTATTTACATTTAAGAATATGAAGCTTAAGAAACATACGAGAAAAAACATTTTTCTCTGATGTGTAGTCTTAATACATAATGAGAATTCATTTCCATATGAGAATCATTTGTGATTTAAGCAAAAGGTGAATCTAAAACGTTTGATAAACGCTTGGACAATCATCTCCAGTCGGTTCAAAAAAGCAATGAGCTTTATATCGTCCGCTATTCGCTTGACCATACCACTGTGGTGGGCAATCTCCTTCGGGACGAAAAAACCATAATGAATAAGAAGCAGGATGATAACGATTACCTTTAATGACTTTCCTAGCTAAATCGATATCCTTTTGGCGAGCTCGTTGATAAAAGTATCCTTTTTGTGTTGCTTCAAAGCCTCCTGGGTTTTGATAAACCATTTTCGACATCGTATCAATATTTTTAAAATCTAGACAGGTAGCTTTTACTCTGTTGACGCCTACATTGCCAACCATTAACATTCCTAACTCGCCTTCACCCTCTGCTTCAGCCCTCATTAATCGAGCCAGCAATTTAACATCTTCTTCGTTAGCAGCAATAACCGCCATTTATTTCACCTCACTGCCTAATCTTGTTGAAGTGGTTGTTAGCGTTTCATGTAAAATGCAAAACCTAATCATAAACAAAAGGAAGCTTTTCTATTTCATATTTATGAGATAAGCCAAAAAATATACCAAAAAAAAACTCTTAGCAACTACGCTAAGAGTTTTTATAAATATAATAAGATTATTTGTTTTTCACTAGACTACTGTCTATTCCTATACCCAAAAGGCTCGTTGCCGTTTTTTCTTATTGAATATGAAGAAAAGCAGCTACTTTATCTTCTTTTAAAAGATTACCTACGAAGAAGGAACCAAACTCGCCATAGCGGGCACTAACTTCGTCGAAGCGCATTTCATAAACAAGCTTTTTGAATTGAAGAACATCATCTGCGAATAATGTTACACCCCATTCGTAATCATCAAATCCTACTGAACCGGTTATGATTTGCTTAACTTTTCCAGCATATTGGCGACCAATCATACCATGTGAGCGCATTAAGCTTTGACGTTCAGCCATCGGAAGCATATACCAGTTATCATTACCTTGACGACGCTTGTCCATTGGGTAAAAGCAAACATGTTTTGCTTTTGGAAGTGTAGGATATAAACGAGCTATAATTTGTGGATTTTGATATGGATCTTCACTTTCAGGTAAATAATTACTTAATTCCACTACCGATACGTATGAGCTTGTTGGAATTGTATACTCTGCTAATTTTGATTTATTAAATTCTGTTTCAATTTCATTTAATTCTTCCATAGTTGGACGTAAAATCATCATCATAAAATCTGCTTTTTGTCCAACAATTGTGTATAAAGCATGACTACCTTTTTTCTCGGATTCTGTTTTATTCCATTTTTCTACCAAGGATAAAAATTCAGAAATAGCTGCTTGTCTTTCGTCGCTTGAAAGCATTTTCCAAATTGTCCAATCAATCGATCGAAAATCATGTAAACAATACCAGCCATCAAGAGTTACTGCTGCTTCACCCATTTTCACCACTCCTAAAATTACCATCTATTTTTTCACTAATACTATACCATAATTTATAGTAACAATCGGCTTATAAGGCTTACAGACAAGTAATTGTAATAAATACTTGTGTTGCTTTTTGTTTGAATTATAAAAAAACATTATATAAAAATAATTATGAATAAAGAAAAAACAAAAGAAAACAATATAATTCCTTCTATTCTCATAGAAATTTTTCACTCAACAGAGTATGCTTGTTATATAGATATTAAGGAGGATTTTGTAGTGAGTGATTTATTTACATCTTTGAAAAATACAGTACAAGGACAAAATAAAAAAATTATTTTCCCAGAAGGTACTGATGAGAGAATTCTAGCAGCAGCTGGTAGGTTAGCAGCTGAAAATCTAATTATCCCTATACTAGTTGGTAAAAAAGAAGTCATTGAGCAAAAGGCTGAAAAACTAGGGGTTAAATTGGATGGTGTTGAAGTTTATGATCCTGAAAATTATAGTGAGATGGATGGACTTGTAGCGGCATTTGTTGAGCGTCGTAAAGGGAAAGTGACAGAAGAGCAAGCATTTAATATTTTGCTTGATCCTAACTATTTTGGGACTATGTTTGTATATGTTAATAAAGCAGACGGTTTAGTTAGTGGTGCGGTGCATTCAACTGCCGATACAGTACGTCCAGCTCTTCAAATTATTAAAACAAAAGAAGGTATTCGAAAAACTTCTGGTGTATTCATTATGGTACGTGGAGATGAGAAGTACGTATTTGCTGATTGTGCAATCAATATTGCTCCAGATAGTCAGGACCTTGCTGAAATTGCTATCGAAAGTGCTAAAACAGCAAAAATGTTTAATATTGAACCAAAAGTAGCAATGCTTAGCTTTTCTACAAAAGGATCAGCAAAATCACCAGAAACTGAGAAGGTATCAGAAGCAGTAAAAATAGCAAAAGAAATGGATAGTTCTTTTGTTGTGGATGGAGAATTCCAATTCGATGCTGCGTTCGTACCTTCGGTAGCAGCACAAAAAGCTCCAGGAGCTGACATTCAAGGTGATGCTAATGTTTTTGTATTCCCAAGCTTAGAAGCAGGTAATATTGGATATAAAATTGCACAACGTTTAGGTAATTTTGAAGCGGTAGGTCCGATTTTACAAGGATTAAATCAACCTGTTAATGATCTTTCTCGCGGATGTAATGAGGAAGATGTTTATAAATTAGCGCTTATTACAGCTGGACAGTCTATGTAAAGTCCGTGTATCTTAATAATAACGAATGAGTTATTGATTTAACGTGAAATTATAATCGGTGGGATCTTTTCATTGCCCACCGATTATTCGTTTATACTGTATAAATGGGGTACATAACAATATGAGTGAATGCAATTCATTATTAAAACAAAATAAGTGGAGAATTATAGATCATACGTCGCTCGGTTCGGCATTTTCTGCCTTACAATCATTCGCGATAGATGATACTTTGTGTCATTCTGCCGGTTTAGGACTAACACCTGCAACTGTTAGAACATGGGTTCATCATCATACAGTAGTATTGGGAATACAAGATAGTCGATTACC
This sequence comes from Bacillus sp. AP8, assembly GCF_000321185.1. Lineage (NCBI taxonomy): Bacteria > Bacillati > Bacillota > Bacilli > Caryophanales > Bacillaceae > Bacillus > Bacillus sp. AP8. Next base: position 85,590 of record NZ_CAPG01000064.1, on the reverse strand, counting down.
TTTTCTTGAGAAGGGGATTGCCTATTTAAAACGAGCGAATCAAAGAGTGATTGTACGTAATTCGGGCGGTTTAGCTGTTGTATTAGATGAAGGTGTACTGAACATTTCTCTTATCTTTACAGAAATGGATAACAGAATTGATATTAATAAAGGCTACGATGCGATGGTAGAACTGATTCGTTACATGTTTAAAGATTATAATGTAACGATTGAGGCTAAGGAAATAGTCGGTTCTTATTGTCCAGGAAGTTATGATTTAAGTATAGATGGAAAGAAATTTGCAGGCATCTCACAGCGAAGAATTCGTAATGGAGTAGCGGTTCAAATTTATCTGTGTGTGACTGGCAGTGGTTCTGAACGTGCTAAAATGATTAAAGAGTTTTATACAATCGCTAAAGGAAATGAGGAAACGAAATTCGTTTACCCTACTATTGTTCCTGATGTAATGGCATCATTAAATGAATTATTGCGATCAAATTTAACTATACAAGATGTAATCATGCTGCTTCTTCAAACGTTAAAAGAGCATAGCAAATCAATGTATTCTTCTCAGTTGACAGAAGAGGAAGCAAATCGCTACGAATCTTATTTATTACGTATGCAAGAACGGAATAATAAAGTGAATCTTTAATCATAGCAGAGCTAAACAATTTTGATATAAAACACTATGAGCACACAGCTTTTAAAAAACCACTGTTTAAACAGTGGTTTTTATTATTGGCGCATAAGAGAATATCTAGTAAACTAAACCTCTAATGAATTTAGTTTACTACTAGAAAATCTAAAAAATAATTCCTATTTTTATATAATTTAAACGTAATCTAAAAATTTAAAAAAATTATTATTTATATAATGATTTCATAAAAATATTTGATAATCTATTTATGAAGAGGTTTGTAATTTTTTCGAAAAACATATATTACCATATCTTTTTGTTGTTATAGGGGACTTTTTATGAATTCAAAACCGTTTATAAGTATCATAAAAAATAAAAAATACTACTTATTATTATGTATATTCGTTTGTATTTTATCGATGACATATCCTTTGAATCCGTTAGCTAAGGAAGATAAAAAAGTGGTGAAAGTTGGCTATATAGAAAAGGATAGTGTTATTCAAAAATACAATGAGGAGCCAACCGGAGGCTATATCTATGATTATTTATTAGAAATTGCAAAATATACTGGTTGGAAGTACAAATTTGTACCAGTCACTTTAGAACAAGGGCTAGAGAAATTAGCGAATGGCGAGTTAGATTTCTTTGGACCATTGCAATATACGAATGAAAGAGGGAAAGAGTACGCATTTCCACAATACGCTTTTGGATATGAATATGGAGCATTATTTGTAGATGAGTCGAATAATAAGTTGTTTTATAATAATTTCGAAAAATTTAATGGAATGAAGGTCGGAAGGATTCCAAATAATTATTTTAACACTGCGTTTGAAAAATATGCTGAGGAAAATAATTTCACTGTAAATTATAGCGATTATAACGATACCGAAGATCTTCTAAGAGCACTTAAAGAACATAAGGTAGATGCTATCATTTCTGGTACAATAAATAAACTAGATAACGTGAAAATCATTGGAAAATTTTCGGTCGCCCCCACTTATATAGCTGTTACAAAAGAGAAGCAATCATTATTACAGGAATTGAATAAAGCGTTAAAAAGAATCCGATTACAAGATGTTTACTTTGGATCAAAGTTGTACGATCGTTATTATCAATATCAGACAAGTAAAGTTGCTCTTACTAAAGAAGAAAACCAGTTTGTAAAATCACATCCTAAGCTTAAGGTTGTATATGATCCAGATTATTCACCAGTCGCTTATTATGATGATGAGACAGAAAAGTTTAAAGGAATTAATGCGGATATATTTCAATTAATTTCTGACTACAGTGGACTAGAATTTGAATATATAAGAACAAGTGATTATCAAGAAAGTGTTGATTATATCGAACAAGGAAAGGCCGACCTAATTGTTGGATATACAGAGATTAGCGGAACTAAACCCTTACTAAAAACAGATAGTATTATTGATATTCCTGTAGTTAAAATGGGGAAGGTTGGGTCAAACTTTGATGATAAGAACATTACATTAGCGCTGCCTAGGAGCTATATGTCTAGTATTCAAAATATCGAGAAAAACTACGATGGAGCAAATATTGTTATATACAATACGATAAATGATTGTGTGAGGGCTTTGGATAAAGGGGAAGTGGATGCAACTATTGTTAATATCTATATGTTTGATAAAATTGCTCGAAGCTCGAATGATGATGCATACACTATTTTAGGAATAACTGATGTTGTTCTTTCTATGAGAATTGGTATAGCTGATCAAGTCGATTCTAGAGTGCTTTCTATATTGAATAAATCAATAGCCAATATTACCGATAAACAGATTGATGTAAGTATTTTTTCTAATACTATCGAGGAAGCATATAGGACTCCGTGGCAGATTATTATAAAAAAATATAGTGTTTATATATTTACAGGTATTACTTTATTATTCGTTTTAATTATATTATTTATTTTACTTGCTAAAATCCGGATGGAAAGGCAGCTTAAAGAGATTGCCTATACTGATGGATTGACGGGGGTAAGAAATTTAGAGAAATTTAGATTAGACTCATTAGCGTTGTTTGAGAAGAATAATCCTAAAGACTATACCATTTTATATATGGATATAGAAAAATTTAAAAATATTAATGATACATATGGCTTTAAAGAAGGAAATGAAGCTTTAATTTTTGTTTCTAAATGTCTTACAGATCAAATAAGAGAAGAGGAACTCTTTTGTAGGGTATCTGCAGATTATTTTGTAGCGCTTATGAAGGAGAGAGATCCTGACACATTATCAAGTAGATTACAGGAAATTTTTACTCAAATAAAATCTTTTGGTGAAGAGCAATCAAAGCCTTATAAGCTTTTCATGAGATGCGGTATTTATTTAATTAAGGAAAATGAAACGGACACTATACTTATGATGGATAAGGCAAATGCAGCAAGAAGAGCTCTTAAAGTAGACAGAGAAAATGCCTTTGCATACTATACGCCTGATATGCACAATCAAATTTTGAAAGAAAAATTAATTGAAGAGAGTATGGAATCGGCTCTTGCGAATGAAGAGTTTCTTGTCTATTTACAACCTAAATATGATCTAGCTCTACATCGAATCGTTGGTGCTGAGGCTTTAGTGAGGTGGAATCATCGTGTAGAGGGAATTTTGTCTCCTATGGACTTTATCCCTATTTTTGAAAGAAATAATTTTATTATTCATTTGGATTTTTATGTTTTAGAAAAAGTATGTCAGAAAATAAAAGAATGGCTTGATTTAGGCTATGAGCCTTTACCGATTTCTGTTAATATTTCTCGCGTTCACTTAAACAGAAAAGATTTTACAAATCGTTTAATAGAAATTGTAAAAAAATATGGTATACCACCTTCTTTGATTGAATTTGAATTAACTGAGACTACTTTTATCGATAATATAGACTTGCTAATTGAAATTATGAAAGAACTTAAGAAAGAGGGCTTCCTCATCTCTATGGATGATTTCGGAACAGGTTTTTCATCACTCAACTTATTAAAAGTATTACCTGTTGATGTTCTGAAGTTAGATAAATCCTTTTTAAATTGTGAGAAGACTACTGAGAGAGAAGAAATCTTAGTTGCGGATGTAGTTGCGATGGCTCATCACTTAGATATTAGAGTGGTAGCGGAAGGGGTTGAAACGACTAAGCAAGAAGAGTTTTTATGTATGATTGGCTGTGATTTAGCCCAAGGGTATTTATTTGCTAAGCCAATGACGATTAAGGAATATGAACAATTGGTTTTTAATAAGAAAATAGATTAAATAAAAAGGCTGTTTTCTATAAACAGGCAAGTGAATTTAGGTTGAGTGGAATTTCGCTCTAGGAGGTTCACCTATCCCTTTGCTCCTGCACGGGTCTCACGCCATAAGCTCCAATTGACCTTTTATTTCACTGAACGAATTTAAAAACAACAATCTTTTAGAAAACAGCAAAAAAAACCCCATCAGTAAGATTCTACTGATAGGGATTTTTTTTGATTATTGTATAGCTAAATCAATCTTGTTAGTTGGTTGTAATTCAACTGTTTGATCAAAAACTTTTATCTGTAAAGCCGCACCTTCAAGTAATTGAAGTGATACATTACAATCAGTTACTGTAACTGAAATTTGTCGGTTTTGATATGTGATGGCAAATTGATAATTTGTCCACTGTTTTGGAAGAGAAGGTGCTAGCTCTAAACCTGACTCTTTTACACGTAAACCTGCAAATCCATAGACAATTGCCATCCAAGTACCACCCATATTTGCCATGTGTAGTCCATCTTTAGTATTGCCATGTGTATTATCTAGATCAAGACGTGCTGTTTCGATAAAGTATTGATATGCTTTGTCTTTATATCCAACTTTTGAAGCCATAATACTAAACACGCAATGTGAAAGCGAAGAATCGTGTGTTGTTATTTTCTCATAGTAATCATAAGAATTTTTAATTGTACTAAAAGCTTGTTCATCCTCTAGTAAGAAATGACCTAATACAGTATCAGCTTGTTTACAAACCTGATAGCGGTAAAGAGTAAGAGGGTGATAATGAAGTAATAGAGGATGTTTCTCCTTTGGTGTGTTTTCAAAATCCCAAATCTCTTTTTGGAAAAAGCTATCATCTTGTGGATTTACATCAAGTTCTGCATCGTATGGTAAGAACATAAGCTCAGCGGCTTTTTGCCAACCTGCTATTTCCTCCGAAGACAATGTAATCTTCTCAGAAAGTTTGTTTAAGGCTGTAGGGTTGTTTTCTAGTAATAATTGATAAATTTTAGCAGCCCATTTTAAGTTATGCTTAGCCATTACGTTTGTATAATAGTTATTATTTACAATACATGTATACTCGTCTGGACCGGTTACATCATTAATAACAAACTGATTATTATGGAAGTTTCCTGCATCCATCCATAATCTTGCCGTCTCGAATAATATCTCAGCTCCGTACTCAGACATATATGTTAGATCTTTTGTTACTAAATAGTATTGGATATTACTATAAGCAATATCAGCACTTATATGGTATTGAGCTGTACCTGCTGGGAAAAATGCGGAGCATTCTGTGCCAGAAATAGTACGCCAAGGGAAAAGTGCTCCTTGTTTATGACCTAATATTTTTGCATTTTCACGTGCACCATCTAAAATATGATAACGATAGATTAATAAGTCTTTTGCTAATTCAGGTTTAGTCATTAAAAATACAGGAATCATATAAATTTCTGTATCCCAGAAATAATGCCCTTCATATCCTTCTCCTGATAAACCTTTAGCCGCTATATTAGAGTGAGAATCGCGACCTGTCGATTGTAATAAGTGATATAGGTTAAAGCGAATTCCTTCCTGTAGTTCTGAATCGCCACCAATTGTAATATCAGCATATTTCCAGAAGTTTGCTAAATAGTCAGCCTGAGCTTCTAGAGCTTTTTCAAAATCTGGGTATGATTGTAACGCAAGAGTAGCTTTTTCAACAAGTTGATCACCATGACGAAGGGTGTCTGTATAGGCATTCCACTTTGTAAAGGTTACAGGCTGAGATAGTTCAAATGTATATTGAGATTGTACGCTTTCATTGTATACGTTATGTGAAACAGAATGTGTAGTATTTATAGTATGTTTAGATGTACATACTGTCTGTAATTTCGATACATAAGTTTCGTTCATCACAATACTCACATTGTTATCTTCTTTAGTCATTACAACCTTTAAACGTTTAGCATGACCTGAAGCAACGCGTGGATCATTAGGGTCAGTAAAGTTTTCAACATCTCCATTTACGGTAGAAATGATTTTCACTTTTCCAAAATAATTAACAGGCTCAATCGATACTTGAATTGCAAATAACTCACGTGCAATAAAAGAAACAAGACGTTTGAAATGTAGTTTAATTTCATGCCCATTTGGAGATTTCCAATGAATGATTCTCTCACTATAGCCTTTATCCATATGAAGATTACGTTCATAGGCTAGAACGTTTCCGTCAAATAAAGAGAAACGTTCTTCACCGAAATAAATAACTAAATCTTGTGCATCGATAATGTTGACAAGTTTTTGCTGAGTTTCAGGAAAGCCGTATAGTTTTTCGCCGTATGTTACTTCAGTTACATCATGAAAAGCATTGATATAGGTTCCTCTAATACTTGTAAATCCTTTTTGGTAGCCTTCTTCAAAGTTACCACGAATACCTAAATAACCGTTACCAAGGAAAAATAAACTTTCATCTTGTAGTAAATCTTTTTGAGATAATTTATTGGATGTTAATGTCCAAGTCATAGGGGAAATCCTCCTAAATTGTTGAGTATCGTTATGATAAAAGGCTCTTCAAAAGAATTCTTCCTTATACCACTCCGTAAAGTGTAGGGGAAATCTTTTTACCAAGCCTTTGTGGTTTTTCTTGTAATTTATGAATTTAAAATACTATTATCTAGATTCGGCTCCTAGATTTGTAAAGCTTTATTTATGGAAAAGTTCTTTCATAAGAGCTAATGTCAATTGATCCGTAGACGATACCACATGATCTGCGTTATTTAATATAGAAGCTTCGCCAACTCCAACTGCAAGCATGTTCGCAGCATTGATAGCTTCTACTCCTGCATGAGCATCCTCAACTCCAATACAGTTTGCTGGATCTACACCAAGAGCTTCAGCTGCTTTTAAAAATACTTCTGGGTGAGGTTTAGATTGAGCAACTGTAGCTGCATCAACAATGTGATCGAATAAATCTTGAACACCTAGCCCATTAGTTACTTTGAATGCGTTTTTAGATGCTGAAGCCATTCCGGTTTTAATTCCTGCTGCTTTTAATTCCTTTAAAAAGCTTTCAATACCAGGAAGCAAATCATTTGCTGTTATATTAGCGATTAATTCAACATAATGATCGTTTTTCTTTGTTGCTAAAGCTTCTTTTTCTTCAGCTGTGAAATCATTTTGCTTGTTTCCTAGGGCTAGAATGCGTTCTAGTGATTCTGTACGACTAACGCCTTTTAGCGTTTCGTTGAACTCGCGGTCAAATGGTATATTTAAATCTTCACCAAGCTTTTGCCAAGCAAGGAAATGATATTCCGCTGTGTCAGTAATAACACCGTCTAAGTCGAAAATAACTGCTTCTAAAGTTTTCAAAGGATGTTCCTACTTTCTAAAAATTAATATTTATTTCGTTTGGTAAAAAGCTAAATAGATCTGTTTAGCTTTTTTGAGGCGATAAGCTCCTTCTAGAGATCAAAAGAGAAATCTGCTAGAGGAAGGAGCTTATGTCTCATAATGTCGATGGTCACTAGTCCATACGAAGCTGACCGGTCACTTTTCGCTTTTCTATTTGTCTAGCTACAAGTGGCCAGCTTCTAGTGGACTTCGCCAGCCTCTTTTCGATAAGTCAACATCGAATCGCTCCGCTCTTCATGTTTCCTTTATCTCAGTCGGTGGTCTCCAGTCCATACGAAGCTGAACGATCACTTTTCGCTTTTCTATTTGTCTCCACCTATGCGGAAGCCTTGCATAAAGTATTTATTTAACATGATATATAATATGATGATTGGAATAATCGATACGACGGATGCCGCCATTATATAATTCCATTGTGTTAAGTTTTGGCTTTGGAATGATTGTAAACCAAGCGTTAAAGTATACTTCTCTGGTGAAGAGATATACAATAATGGCTTTAAGAATTCATTCCAGAATCCTAAAAATACGAATACACCTTGTGTTGCAATCGAAGGACGAGCCATTGGAAATACGATTTTGAAAAATGTTTGGAAACGACTTAACCCATCTACTTGAGCAGCTTCTTCTACTTCTTTTGGGAAGTTGATAAAGAATTGACGCATCATGAAGATGTAGGCGAAGTTAATCGCACCTGGCAAGATAAGAGCACTATATGAATCAAGTAATCCAAGAGATTTCATGATTAAATAGTTTGGTATTAATAAAATTTGAGCAGGTACCATCATAACTGCAAGAATTAAGATAAATACATAGTTTCGCCCAGGAAAGCGTAAGCGAGCTAATGCGTAACCAGACATTGTATTAATGACAATGTTTACGATTGTTCCAATACCCGCGATGATGAACGAGTTGACAATCCATTTCACGAAAAGTGGATCCTTCGTGAAGATATATTTAAAATTATCTAAAGTTCCATCTTGAGGTAGAATGTTTAATCCACCAGCAACAATTTCTTTATACGGTTTGAAAGATGCCATCACTGCCCAGAGAAACGGATAGAGCGTTACAAGAGCGTATATGATGAGAATGGCATACAGGATGGCCCTTGACCATTTAAACTTTTTCATAATTGTTCACTCCTTAATAATGCGACTCTTCACGGTTTACTCTTTTAGCAATCATAGATACTGCGAAGATGATGATCGTTAATAGTACAGCTAGAGCTGCTGAGTATCCCATTGTACCCATTGTCTTAAATGCATACTGATAAATAATCAGTGAGAAAGTTAATGTTGCGTTGTTTGGTCCCCCACTACCACCGGAGATGATATAAGCTTGGTCAAATAATTGGAAACATCCAATAATACCCATTAGTAATACATAATTTGTAACAGGTGTTAAGTTTGGAACAGTGATTTTGATAAGCTTTTGCCAAGCATTTGCGCCATCAATATCAGCTGCTTCATATAAGGAATGAGGTATGTCTTGTAATCCAGCTAAATAGATTGTCATGAAGAATGGTACTGTTGACCAAATATTCATAGCCATAATCGTATTTAAAGCAAATTCTGTTTCGTTAATGAAGTTAATTGGTGCGTCAATGAATCCCATTTGAACTAAAATGCTATTAAATGGACCATTTAAGCTAAACAAGAACATAAAGATCATTGTAAGCGCTGAACTAGATGTTAATGTTGGTAAAAAGAAGATTGTACGGAATGTATTTTGAAATTTGATTCCTGAGTTCAGTACAGATGCAATTAATAGGGCAATTGCTGTCTGCAAAGGCACTACAATAATTACATAACGAAGAGTATTTTTAAATGCGATCCATACTCGTTCATCATTAATTGCATTTGCGTAGTTTTTTAAACCTACCCAATCAAAGCTCATTTCACCAATTAAATTTACTTTTGTGAAAGAAAGGAAGAGTGCGTAGAAAATCGGGACAAGTGTGAAGACAATCATGATGATTAGTGCTGGTAGCATAAAACCATAACCCGTTAAGGCTTCACGTCGTTTTTTGATTGATTTCTTTTTCTCTTGAATTGTAGACGTTGTTTCTGTAGCCAATATGATTCGCTCCTTCCATGTACTGGTAAAAGGCACCTGCTAAGGATTTTCCTTAGTAGGCGCCTTCTAGCTCAATACATATTTTAAAAAGATCGATGTTCGACACTAATGTATCATTCGATTAGTTTTTAATTTGTGTTTTGATATCTTTGTTAGCAGTTGTTTCTGCTTTTTTCATAGCATCTTTTAAAGTCATTTCGCCTTTAATAGCAGCTGGTAACATGTTATTGAATTCACGCATGATAATTGGTAAAGTTGGTCCGTTTTGCCATGTTGTTGCGTAATCAGCAGCAGCGATGAATGGAGCCATTAATTTGTTGTCTTGAAGGTTCATTGCTTCAGTTACAGATGCACGGCTAGGGATAACGCCAGCGCCTTCAGCCCATGTTTTCATTCCTTCTGGACCAGTTACATAGTTAATGAATTCCCAAGCAGCATCTTTCTTTTCGGATTGAGCGTTCATTGAGTAAGAAACTGTGAACATCATTGAAGAATTTTTACCACCGATTGTTGGGTGTTCCATCGTTCCGAACTTCACTTCTGGGAAGTTTTGTTGTAAGTTTGCAATGCTCCAGTTACCTTCTATCATGATTGCAGCAGCTTCAACACCGAATGAATCTCCAGAGTTACCTTGTCCTAAATCTTTTGCTGTGTTGATTGTTTTATCATTTTTGAAAGCATCTACATACATTTGTAGATATTGTAATTGATCGTCTTTAGATAGAACTGCATAACCATCTTTATCTACGATATTTGTTCCGTTCGCTTGCAATACTTGCATATGACGAGTAAGTTCTGCTGTTGAAACGAAGGCTTGTTTTCCTTTAGGAAGCTTAGATTGTAAATCTTTTAAGAATGCTGGCCATTCAGTAGCTTCTGTTGGAATTGTTGCTGGGTCAACGCCAGCTTCTTTAAATAAGTTTTCGTTATAGTATACTCCTAAAGTAGAGTTATCTTTTGGAACACCATATTGCTTTCCGTCAGTACCAGTAAAACCTTCGTAAGCTGGTTTATAGAAATCATCTACATTGAAGTCATCTGTTTTTTCGATATATGAATCAAGTGGCTCAAGAACACCTTGTTCGATAAGTGCTGGAGCTTCAGATACGTCCACATAGAATACATCTGGTGCTGTTCCACCGATTAAATCTGTTTGTAATTGAGTAGCATAATCGTTGTAAATACGTTTTTCTACTTTAATTCCAGTTTTTTCTGTGAATGCTTCTAATAACTTATCGTAAGTAGCAGCTTCTGCTTCAGTGCCTTTCCAAGAACCAACTGTAATTGTTTGAGCCTTTTCTTTGTCTCCACCAGTTGCTTTGTCTTTGCTGTCGTCAGATCCGCAAGCAGCAGTAGCAAGCAACATTGCAGAAGTCATAACTGCAACTGCAGGTTTGATGAACTTTTTCATGCTGAATATCCTCCTCATGTTGTCATACTCTTACCTTATGAAAACGTTTAAGTGTTCATAAATACTGAATTTACAGAATAAAACCTTATTAAAGCAGTATTTTTTTTGTATTTAGAAACCGTTTTCATCGGGTACACTTTTATTATATCCAAAACGTTTCGGATTTCAATTACTTTTTTGAAAAAAGTTTGTAAACGCTTATAATAAAAATAATGGAAATATTAAATCTATTGTTAGGTAAGGATAACGTATGATATAAAATGTTATTATAGTAAACCAAATGGATTAGTAGGAAAGAGAGGAGGAGCGATTTTTGGCAACAATCAAAGATATTTCAAAAGCAACAGGATTTTCTACTACTACTGTGTCGAGAGCGTTGAACGGTCATCTAGATGTAAATGAGAACACAAGAAAGAAAATCCAGGTAGCGGCTGAAAAGCTTGGGTATACACCTAATATGCTTGCGCGAAGTTTGGTAATGAAAAATAGTAAGACAGTTGGATTTCTTATTACAGATTTAAAAAGATCTGGTATAAAAGATAATTTTCTGTTTGAAACATTATGTGGTGCCATGGATTACTTGCAAAATTTAGAGTATGAACTAGTTGTCTTAACAACTACTACATCGAAGCAAAGAAATAAAACGTATCAGCAATTATGTAATGAACGAAATTTAGATGGTATTATTATTCAAGGTTTGAAAACAGATGATCCTTATGTGCAAGAAGCGCAAAAGAGTAGTAAACCATGCGTTCTTATAGATATTCCGACTAATGCTCACAATACAGGTTACGTAACAACGAATCAGCAAGAAAGTTCTAAACAAGCAACCAAGTATTTATATCGACTCGGACATAAACATATTGCTTTTATTAATGGACATGATACTGCTCATGTAAGTATCGAGCGATTGAAAGGATATAAAAAAGCCTTAGACGAATGTAATTTACCATTTCGTGAGGAGTATGTTGGTAATGGAGAATTTGATGAAGATAAGGCAAAGCAATGTGCGATTTCTTTAATTCTAGCATATCCAGAAATTACAGCCATATTTTGTGCCAGTGATGTAATGGCATTAGGGGTCATGAAGGCAGCAAGAGAATTAAATATTTCGATTCCACAACAGCTATCTGTTATTGGTTTTGATAATATTTTATTATCAGAGTATGTTACACCAAGTCTTACTACAGTTAGTCAAAATCCATATGAAATGGGGAGAAGAGCAGCTAATATGATGGTTTCTTTTATTGAAGACAAGGAAACCGATCGAGTTGTTGAACTTGATAATCAATTAACATTAAGGGATTCGACAGCTGCCCCTATTTTATCAGAATCGAATAATTAAAAAAGAGTGGAAGTTTACGTATTTTAGTTGAACTATGTAAACTTCCACTCTTTTTTGTTTTGACAGAATATAATCTTGTTACATGTTCTCTACTTGCAAGGCATTTACATTTTTCTTAATTAAGTATGCTGAATGGATCGGATGGTACGAAGTGCGAAAAATCCAACCACGGACCAATAAAGTAAAAAGAAGAAGCTAATTTCAAAGCCCATTAAATCAAATACTGTTTTTACGAATATCGGAGCACTAATCCCATAAGCTGTAATTGTCCAAGCTTCTTTATAAGAAATTTTAACGAATTTTTTAAAACCATAACCAGCCAATGCAAGCATGCTAATAATCACTAAATGGACGATTAAATCAATCATTATATTGACATATTGATATAGTGGTGCAAAGTAGTTTAGCTGTGGAGAAAAGCTTTTTGCTAATTTGACACTATCCTGTTTATCGAATACTCCATCAGTTTCGTTAGCTAGTAAAGGGAAGGACTTATAATCAAACTTTGCTCCTGGAAAGCCTGCTCTACCATAACTCCATTCTGTTTCTCCTAAAGCAATAATATTTTTCATTCCATGCATCGGAAGCTGAGAGGATTCAGTGCTTCCAACGATAATCATAGTTTCTATTTGAGGTAAAGAAATAACCTGTGGTTTACCTGCTTTTTGTAAACCATTTTTTGTGATAGTAAAGTCATCTATCAATTTCACTTGTTCGTATAATGTGTTTTGAGCCCCTTTGAAAAGAGCGTATCCTGAAATGACAGCATTTGAAAGCAATACAAGAATCAGAACGTAAAAAAATGATTTCCAGACACTTTGACTTCTCCAGGAAGCGACTTTTTTAGCGGAGAATCCAATGCTTGCTATAAATTGATCTATTAAATTCATTTTACCACCTAATTTCTGAAATTTCCGAAACGTTTTTGTTATTTCAAGCTGATTATAACATAGTATTTTTGAAAAAAATTATAAAAAATAACTTGTATATCCGAAACGTTTCGGATAGAATGGTGTTGAGTTAAGAAAGCGCTTTACAAATCGCTGCTCACAAGAAAAATTTAGAAAATGATACGTATCGCAATAGAAAATTATATTTATTATTCGTAGGAAAGGACGATTTTATAATGTCTAATTCAATCATGCAATACAACCGTGGTACTGGAGCTTATGAGAATTGGGTTGTAACAGAATCTGCATATAATCCCAAATTAGTAGGTAAAGCTGAAGCTATTTTTTGCTTAGGAAATGGATATATGGGTCAGCGTGCAGCTGCTGAAGAAAAAAACATGGGAGAAACTCGTAACTTATTTGTTGCTGGAACGTTTAACAAATTCGCAGACAATGAAGTGACAGAACTTCCAAATGCTGCTGATGTATTATGGATGGACTTTACTCTTGATGGCCAAGCTTTCAATCTTGAGCAAGGTACAATTGTATCTTATGAACGTTCTTTAAACGTTAAAGAAGCTGAATTAACAAGAAAAGTAGTATGGACTTCTAATGAAAATCGTACTTATGAATTAACTTTCCGTCGTTTCATTTCTTTAGAAGACAAGCATGTGATTGCTCAACGTGTAGAAATTACGCCAGTTGACCAAGATGCTGAAATCTCAATCACTTCTGGTATTAATGCACAAGTGTCAAACAGTGGTGTTCAACATTTTAAAGAAGGCGAAAAACGCTTATTTGATAAAAAAATCATGCAATTAATTCAAACAACTACTGAAAGCAATATCGACTTTGTTTTCAATACAGCTCATCAGTTTGAAAAAAACAATGCAGCTGTAGAAGTAGACGGATTAATTTTAATGGAACGTCGTAAAATCTACTATGCTTACAACAACATTTCAGTAGCAAAAGGTGAAACACTTGTTATTGAAAAATTAACAAATGTATTTACAAGCCGTGATAAAGACGTTGAATTAGCTGGATTAGAAGGCTTAAAAGCATTCTCTAAAGAGCATTTAGAAGGCGTGTTAAAAGCGGGATACAATACATTATTCGTTGCTCATAAACAAGCTTGGGAGGAGCAAGTATGGAGCGCATGCCCAATCACAATTGAAAGTGGAGAAAGCTTTGATCAATTAGCAATTCGTTTCGCTCAGTATCACTTAACAGTATTTACACCAGCGCATGATAACCGTATGAACGTTGGTGCAAAAGGATTATCGGGCGAAGGATATAAAGGACACACGTTCTGGGATACAGAATTATTCGTTCTTCCATACTTCATTTATAGTCATCCAAAAGTAGCTCGTAGTCTATTAGAATACCGTTATTTAACACTTCCGGGTGCGCATAAAAAAGCGAAGGAAAATGGCTACGAAGGTGCTATGTTCCCTTGGGAATCTGCATGGCTTGAAGATGGAGAAGTAACACCTGTATGGGGTGCTGCCGATATCATTACGGGTGAAGCTACAAAAATTTGGTCAGGTTTCATTGAGCAACATATCACTTCTGATATCGCATTTGCGACATGGCAATACTACCAAATCACTGGGGACGAAGATTTCATGGAGAAATACGGCTATGAATTACTTCTTGATACAGCGAAATTCTGGCAATCTCGTTTAGAGTGGAACGAGGAGAAACAAGAATTCCACATCAACAATGTAATCGGACCAGATGAATATAAAGAACATGTAAACAACAATGCGTTTACGAACTATACAGCTCATTGGACAATCAAAAATGCAATGGCTTACTACAACATGTTGAAGGCAGATAAGCCAGAAATCTTTGCACGTCTAAACGAGAAGTTAGATCTTGATGCAACTTACGAAAAATGGGTTGCAAAAGTAGATAAAATCTACTTACCACAACCACGTCAAGAAGATTTAGTAATCGGACAAGATGATACGTACCTTTCTAAACAAATCATCGACTTAACAAAGTACAAAAACCAAGAAAACGTTGGTTCAATGTTCAAAGATTACAACTTAACACAAGTAAATGAAATCCAAGTATCTAAACAAGCAGATATTATGGTTCTGTTCTACTTACTTGAAGATTTATTTAGCCAAGATGTGAAGAAAGCAAACTGGGAGTACTATGAGCCAAAAACACTTCATGACTCATCTTTAAGCTTATCTACACACTGTGTATTAGCTTCAGATATGGGTGATAAAGAAATGGCATATAAACTATTCAACCAAGCATGCGCAATTGACTTAGGACCAAACATGAAGACAAGTGATCACGGGATTCACGCTGCTTCATTAGGTGGTATTTGGCAATGTGTTGTTAATGGCTTCGGTGGAGTGAGAATGCTGAACGGTAAGCTTCGCATTGTACCTGCATTACCAGAAAAATGGAATGCATTAACTTTCCCAATCTTTTGGCAAGGTGATCGCCTAGAAGTTACTGTTACTAAGCGAACATTAACTGTTAAGAAAGTAACAAACAATAATGATGAAATCACATTTACATGTGGTGACAAAGAATACACAGTTAAAGATCAAGTTGTAATAGAACTTTAATTAGAACAGCGGTAGCGCTTTGCATGTAGAGGACATCGTCTAACGTCTTATGGAAACGCTGTAGCTGTAGGCCTCTGACCGGCATAAGACGAGCTGGTTAGAAGGCTGCTCATCGACCTTCTGAACGGATTGACTAATGATCTCGAACTGTCAAAGTTATCACTAGTCATAACTTTGACAAGATACTCGATGATGTTTTTCATGGAGGAACACTGGCAAAGGTACTGGTGCAAGACAGTATTTCTATTATAAAATTATTAAAAAACGCCCATTAGTGCATACTAAAGGGCGTTTTAGCTATGTTACAAGAAAGGTGTTGCCTATCCTCATTCTAACGAATTCTTTTTTAGGCATTGGTCTACTTTGCTGTTAATTTTTTTATAACAATAAACGGATTAAAGCAATCTTCAAAAGAATTTACATTCACATTGGAGAAATGTGGTTATTCTGCAACTTTTTCTAAATTCCCATTGCGATCCATTTTAAACTTAGTGTTGTGAGGCGTTTCTTCCTCTAATAATACTAGCTTACGAGCGCGGTTCATGATTTTCATAATTGTTTCATAATCCTCTTGAATGGTTTCGGAGTTTTCTTCAAGATTTGCAATTTGAGATTCTAATTCATCATTTCTTTTTTGGATACGATATATTTCATTCTTTTTATCTCGAATCTCCGCTTTTAATCTCTCGTTTTCCGTTTTTAATACTTCGCTCTGTAAGCTTTGTGTATTCATAGATTGTAAAAATGTTATAACATCATCAATGGATGCGATTGATGTTGGTACACTCAGTTTAGATGGTGTAGTGATGTTTCCTATATCTTCGTAGCTTGAAAGAGCTGTTGATTCTGTAAAATCATCTTGGATATCTGAAGTTAGGAATTCTTGAGGTTCAGGTAACAATCCAACTTCTACGATAGTTGGTGTTGGTGGAGTATATAATAGTTTTTTCTTGCCACCTTGTTCTTTGCCAAGTAAACGATGACGCTGTTTTCTTTGTTTCTTTGCTAGCTGTAATGCTTTTTCATAGTTGTGACGAACGACGGCATTCCATCTAAATCCACAAGCAGCAGATGTACGATTAAGTTTATCGCCTACTTCTTCAAACGCATTTAATTGCGTACTGCCCTCACGAACATGACGTAAAACAGTCTCAGCTAATAATAAATCATCTTCTTCTGTCCATGCATCTTGTCTAACTTTCATTTTTAACTTCCTTTCTATTTCTATCTAACTTTTTATTTTCCTAAAAAAGGTAATGTGAGTAGTACATATTTTGGTCAATTTCAATTGTTTTTATACACAAAAAAATAAAAAGCTAGATTGGAAGAAATGGCAGTAATGATAATACATAAAAAATAAAGTAAAAGAGAAGGAATCGTGAGATTTTGAGAGAAGCGTGGATGGCTAAGCCAGATGTTAAGAAAATTCATTATTAAGCTTTTAAGAAAAAGGTACTTACATAAAGGGCCCTAGCTTACATAAAAATGAGTATTTAGGACAGACTAAAAACGGTTACATTTTGACTTTCTAAGAAAGAAAGAGTAAAATACCCATTAGATTTATTACGTTGAAGGGATGGTTACCGCGAATGGCTAACGAATTTAAAGTGTGCGACGAATGTCAAGCAACCAACATAAAAACACTTGTGCCTAAGTTAAAACAACTGGACCCTGACGCATCAATCGATATCGCTTGTCAA
The DNA here is from genome assembly GCF_000321185.1 of Bacillus sp. AP8. Classification (NCBI taxonomy): domain Bacteria; kingdom Bacillati; phylum Bacillota; class Bacilli; order Caryophanales; family Bacillaceae; genus Bacillus; species Bacillus sp. AP8. Next base: position 68,341 of record NZ_CAPG01000064.1, on the reverse strand, counting down.
TCGTATTGTGGGCCTGGGAGAAAGAAATCCTTCGCTTTTGTAAATAGTCGTCCAGTAGCAGCTCCTTCTGAAGATGAGCTAATTGAAAAAGTACAAGCAAAGTTAAAATAACTGTAATTCACATTACTTTATAAGGATTTAGCCTTATAAATAAGCATAAAGTATCATATATAGGCTGCCTTTTGATCGTTACGAACTTACGACATAGGGTAGCCTTATTTTATTGTAAATGAAGAAGTAAAGTAGTGTTATTGTAATAGCATATCTGTATTTTAGGATGTGTAAAAATTAGTACTTTAATGTGATTTTTAATTTTTCACTGCCGTATAAATGTTACACTAACTTATAAGCACGCCATAATGAAAAGTTGAGGTAAATCTATGGGATATTCTAATGAGAAATTAAGTGAGGAGAAAGTTTTCAAAGACCCTGTCCATCGATACGTGCATGTGCAAGATAGAGTGATATGGGATTTGATTGGAACAAGAGAATTCCAAAGATTAAGAAGAATAAAGCAATTAGGGACGACATTTTTAACTTTTCATGGAGCAGAACATAGTCGTTTTAATCATTCGCTTGGTGTATATGAAATCGTCCGCAGAATAGCTGATAATGTCTTTATTGGCCGTTCTCAATGGAATGAGCAGGAACGCTTATTATCGCTTTGTGCTGCGCTATTACATGATTTGGGCCATGGTCCCTTCTCGCACTCCTTTGAAAAGGTCTTTAATTTAGATCATGAAAATTTTACGAGACAGATTATATTAGGAGATACTCAGGTTAATGATATTTTAAAGCGTGTCGATCAGACCTTTCCTAAAAAAGTAGCTGAGGTTATTGCCAAAACATACGAGAATAAACTAGTTGTAAGTCTTATATCGAGTCAAATAGATGCAGATCGAATGGATTATTTGCAGAGAGATGCGTATTATACGGGTGTAAGCTATGGGCATTTCGATATGGAAAGACTACTCCGAGTTATGAGACCGTGTGAGGATCAAGTCGTTTTTAAAAGCAGTGGTATGCATGCTGTTGAGGACTATATTATGAGTCGTTATCAGATGTATTGGCAAGTATACTTTCATCCTGTGACGAGAAGTGCAGAAGTAATTTTGACAAAAATTCTTCATCGAGCAAAAGAACTTCATGAAAACGGATATCAATTTATCCAAAAACCGATTCATTTTCTTTCTCTTTTTAAAGGAAATGTTTCAATAGAAGAATATTTAAAACTTGATGAGAACGTAATGATGTATTATTTTCAAGAATGGGAAAATGAAAAAGATTTTATTTTACAAGATTTATGTAGACGTTTTGTGAATCGTAAATTATTTCAGTATACCGAATTTCATCCTTCGAATGAAATGAATAAAGTTATTGAATTAACAACATTATTTAAAAAAGCAGGAATCGATCCGAACTATTATTTAGTAGTCGATTCTTCATCGGATTTACCATATGATTTTTATCGCCCAGGTGAAGAAGAAGAAAGACTACCGATTCACCTGTTAAAAAATAACGGAGAGATTAAAGAACTATCCCGAGAATCGGAAATTGTTGTTGCCATCACAGGTAAGAGAAGAACAGATCATAAATTATATTTTCCAGAGGACTTTTTAAAGGACGAATCATCGAAACGTAATATCAAAAAACAAATACGAGCGATTTTAGGAATTGATTAGCGTTCACTATAGATGGGCTACTAATACCTTAAAGTTAGAGCATGTACATAGTAATTAAGGAGGAACAGTAGTGTTAAAAGATCATGCTAGAATTATTCATGCCATCTCTGCAGTAGGAGAAATAGCTGGAAGAAAAAAATTGCAAAAAATCATTTATATAGCTAAAAAAATCTCTTTTCCGTTTCAAGAGAAATATCAGTTCCATTTTTATGGTCCTTATTCAGAAGAATTAACTTTACGAGTTGAAGAACTTTGTGAAATGGGATATTTGAATGAAGTAAAAGAAAAAAAGAATGGTTACCAACAATATTGTTATTCCATTTCAGCTGCAGGCGAGGATTTTTTACAGTTATTTGACTTAGAAATTCCAGCTTTGAAGGAATGTTTAATCAACATGAATGAGCAGAACGCACGGTTTTTAGAACTGGTATCGACTGTTTTATATTTTGATTCTTTACCTAAAATAGAAGTTATTGAAAAAATTAATACTTTAAAAAGTAAACAAAAATATACAGAAGATGAAATCGATGAAGCGTATACATATATCGATCAACTTATGAAAAAAGCTAAGTCTCATTAAAGGAGCTTAGCTTTTTTCGACTTAATATAAAATTAAAAAAATTCAAGTTGCAAGGGGTTTTATGTAATCTTATTGATCGCTTAAACGTTTCCCTGCAACTGCATAATGATTTTTTTGCATTTCTTCAATAAATACAACAATGTTTTCTTTCGGAGCACCAGCTGTTTCTGAAACAGCTTCTGTTACTTTTTCTACTAAAGCTTTCTTTTGCTCTTCAGTGCGTCCCTCTAACATTTTTACAGTAATATATGGCATACTATGATGACTCCTTTCATACTTTCTGATTGTAGTTTTTCATAATATCAAATGAAAATCAAGACTAGCTTTTCAAACTGGAAATAATAGTTACAAGGAAATGGATACAGCACAGAAATCTGTGAATCACATAAGCAGTGGTAACGCTTTATTTTTATAAGTTAAATTTTTTTATAATATACGTTATACTAATGAATACGAATATAATGGAGTGTGAAATATGGATTTCTTAAATAGGATATTAGCTTTTCCTCTAGAGCAGCTACCTTATGTGATTGTCGTCTTGTTAATAGCATTTACAGTACATGAGTTTGCTCATGCATTTGTTGCTTATAAATTTGGTGATCCTACTGCTAAAGATCAAGGAAGATTGACATTAAATCCAATGGAGCATATTGATCCGCTTGGAACGATTCTTATACTTATTGCTGGGTTTGGTTGGGCTAGACCAGTACCAGTTAACAGATATCATTTTAAAAATCCACGATTAGCAGGGGTTCTTGTGTCACTAGCGGGACCAGTAAGTAATTTGCTGATTGCGATTATCGGGTATTTCATTTACTTCAGTATTGAAGCTTCCGGGAGTACGGCTGAGGCTTTTATTTATGTGAGAATGTTTTTGACCATATTAATTAATTTGAACATCTTACTATTTGTTTTTAACTTATTACCCATTCCACCATTGGATGGATATCGGATTATTGAAGATTTGGTACCAGTAAATGTTCGAGCGAAAATGACACAATATGAACAATATGGTGTGTTAATCTTTTTAATCTTAATTGTTACTCCATTAGATTATTATACAATTGATCCTATATTTAATACTGTAATTCCAGCAATCAAGAATGGCTTAGGGGAGTTTTTTTATAAAATATTCTTTTAAGTAACTTAGAAGGAGGAAAATATGGATAATCAGAAGAAAAAAGTGCAATTTAATATTATTAAAAATGATCCTACGGATGGACATAAAGGTTTTGGAGCGGGTTCTTTAAGTCTGGAGAACATTTCTCCAATTATAATTGATGTAGAGGCTAAAGCAGCTTCCATTGAAATTGGTGCTTTACATGCTCGAAGTGCTGTTGAAAAAGGAATTAAGTTTCTAAAAAATAAAGAAGAAGTTCCTAACGGAAAACCTTATTGGCTGGTTTGGGTAGCTGTTGAACGCGGTGAAGAAGGCCCTTATTATGCGGGAGTAACGGCATGTGAAATGACCGTTGACCGCAGTATTCGTAGAGGATATAAGTCTCTTCCAGAGCATGTGAATAATCTAGACAAAGCGATGAAAAGAAGAATGTTAACAGGACATATGGATGCTGCTTCAAAGCATGTATTAAAAGAATTTTTACAAAACCATGATGCAGGAATGTGGGAGCGCTCTAGCGAAGAGTTGAAAAATCAGCTTGCTTAAGGATCTTTTGTTTTTGTCTAAAAATTGAAAAATAGGAAATTTTTATTTTACTACTTGTTGTTTTGAATAAAAATGGTAAACTTAGAATCAGCGTGGAACGCTATAAAGCTAGGACACAAAAAAAGCCTATTTATTAGAAAAGTAAGTTTTCGATAAATAGGCTTTTTTGTTTGGAAAAAACATATTAATGGATTAGATTGTAAAAGATTCATAAGAATCATTTACAATTCTATAGCATTATTTCACAAAAGAAGAGCTGATTTTCGTATATAATTATTCATGACAGGGGGAATTGTTATGAAAGCTATTGCTGTTTTTTGTGGATCGAGTATGGGGGCATCTCCAGAGTATCAACAAGGAGCTGTTCTTCTTGGTAAAGAGTTAGCCAAACGTAATATTACCTTAGTATACGGTGGCTCAAGTATTGGTATTATGGGAATAGTAGCAGATACCGTATTAGCAGAAGGCGGTTCTGTTATAGGGGTTATGCCACATTTATTACACGAAAGAGAAATTTCTCATCCAAATCTTACGGAGTTAATCGTAGTTGAATCTATGCATGAGAGAAAAGCTAAAATGGCTGATTTAGTTGATGGATTTATTGTTTTACCAGGTGGTCCAGGCACATTAGATGAGTTTTTCGAAATCTTTACATGGGCTCAAATTGGTTTACATAACAAACCATGTGGCATTTTAAATATTGCTGATTATTATAAACCTCTGCTAGCTTTATTTGATCATATGGTCACTGAACAATTTTTACAAGAAAAGTATAAATCGATGTTGTTAGTTTATGAACATCCTAAAGCTTTAATAGATGCATTTTCTTCCTACCAGGCACCTCCGATAAAGACATATTCGTGAGTGCATGTAAGGAAATGATAGCATGTTATATAAAATGAAAAAGGTGGAATTCAAAGCATGATAGTTGAATTCCACCTTTATCGTTTTAGAACAATGTTCAATAGCTATTGATTTTTGAAATGAGCAAAGTAAGCAAGACCTCTATGAGAAAGGCTGTTCGATTGCAAACTCCAGTCACAGGTGAGACAAGAAAAATCATGAGCGATTGATGTATAGAGAGCATTTATTGCTTATTTCTCATTAATAGAGACTTGGCTTTAAAAGAGTTATGTTATGACTAGATTTAGGAGAAATTAAAAAGAGTTTAAAAAAAGATTTGCTACAAACGATTCGAGGCAAAGGTTATTTCTTATGCGATGAGTGAATATTAAAATCGGTATCGTTATTCTCTTGTATTCTTTATTCGTTACATTCACTTTTATCGTTGGAATATATTATTTTTAATATTCAAGTGTCCATTCGAACCAAACTGTCGCACTGATGGAGGCGTGTATATACTTCAAGGGCAAGAATTGATAGCCGCCTATCAAGGGCTAGCGACTGTGGATACAGAAAAAATTACGGATATAACAATTGCGGATGAACCAACTGGAAACCTTGATAAAGAAATAGAAGAAAATATTATGAGTATTTTATTATCCCTTGTTCATGACAAAAAGAAATATGTTATTGTAGCGACTCACTCGAAGGAAGGCTATGGTGTAAAATAAGACGGACTGTCAAAATAGATCTTCGACAGTCCGTTTGCTTTTAGGTTTTGTGTAAAAATCATCCCCAAAAAGGTATGATTTTTTTGTACCAAGGTTTTTCTTTTTTATCCGTATTATTATTTTCAGAAGGTTTTCCATTTTCATCCAAATGCGCCGTGCAATGCTCAGTTGGTTCAGTCCCTTTTGTAAAATAGGTTAAAACCGCAACTGGACAGTTTTTCGTTGCAATTTTCCCATTTTCAGGATTTATTTTGACTCCAATGAGCTGCTTACCTTTTGGTTTAAACTGTTTAAATGTTGATTTTTTTAAGCTGTTTTCCATGAAATCAGCCCAAATATTTTTTGCAAATACTCTTTCCGTAGGTCGATCCATTAATTGAGATTGGTCATATCCAGTCCAAACTCCTGCGACTAGTTGAGGTGTATAGCCAATCATCCAGCTGTCCGTTTTAGTCGTTCCAGATTTGCCCGCATATTGTCGAGACAGTTTAGGAATAAGTGTTGAACCAGTAACCGTAGAATACCCATTTAATTGTTGATTAAATACGCCAGTTAGCATACTTGTCATGACGAAGGTATTGTTATAATCTAGGATTTTTTCTTTGTATTTTGGTGCCTGATAAATAACTTCTCCTTTATGATTTTCTACTTTCTTGATAAAGACAGGCTCAACTGCTGTTCCTCCGTTAGCGAGTCTACTATAGGCATTTACCATCTCAATTACTTTTACACCAGAAGTACCCAGAGCGGAGGAGGGGATGGCTTCGATTTTACTTTGAATACCAAATTTAGTAGCTGTTTTTGCTAATTGTTTTTCACCTAAAAATAAATGTGTCTTAACAGCGTATACATTATCAGATAAGGCAATAGCTTGAGCTAAAGTAATCTTTTTATTTGCATAGACAGAATTGAAATTGTGAGGAGTATAAGCTGCTCGATCATTATCAAAAGAGAAAGTAGTTTCCTCACTTTTTAGCATGGTTGCTGGTGTAAATCCATTTTCTAAAGCAGAGTAATATAAGATTGGCTTAATCGTAGAACCAGGTTGGCGAACAGCTTGAGTAGCACGATTAAAAGAGCTCTCCTCATAATTTTTTCCACCAATTAGAGCTTTTACTTCACCGTTTTTGGGATTCATGGCAACTAGTGCCCCTTGTAAATCTGAGTCATCTGTTAATTGATTGCTGAAAGCATGTTCTGCTGCTTCCTGCGTCTTCATATCGAGGGAAGTGTAAACTCGCAATCCTCCAAGTGCGATCGTCTTTTCATCCAAATGTAATTGATCTTTTAATGCCTGTTTTACAGCGCTGAAATAGTAAGGAGCAATACTTTCTTTATGCTCATGTTGACCATTTAAAGTAATGGTCTCATTCATAATTTTTTTCAGTTGTTTTTCCTTAATATAGCCCGCATTTTTCATAGATGAGAGTACGACATTTTGACGTTGCTTAGCTTTTTCTAAAGAATGAAAAGGTGAGTAAAGCGAAGGTCCTTTCGGAATTCCAGCTAAAAGAGACGCTTCTGCTAAGGTTAGTTGATTAGCATTCTTACCAAAGTAATATTGACTAGCTGCTTGAACGCCGTATGTGCCATGACCAAAATAAATCGTATTTAAATAGCCTTCTAAAATTTCATCCTTGGAATAGTTCATTTCAATTCTTTTCGTATATAATGCTTCATTAAGCTTACGATTCCATGATTTTTCATGTGTTAAAAATAAGTTTCTAGCATATTGCTGAGAGATGGTGCTTGCACCTTGAACTTTAGCTCTTGCTTTTATATCTGCAAGTACAGCACCGGCAATTCGCTTATAATCGAATCCATTATGCTCATAAAAACTACGATCCTCAACTGCTAATACGGCGTGAATCATTTCAGGAGATATATCCTTAAGGTTAACCCAATATCTTTTTTGACCTGTATTTGTTTCTCCTATTACAGTGCCATTACTGCTGTAGAAAATGGAGGATTGTGGCACTGCTAATTGAGGTGCTCCTAGTATTTTGGCATATATAAGTACGCCAAAATAAAGGAAGAGTAAGAGGGATAAACTTAAAAATAACAGGATTATCGCTGCTCTTACTATTTTTGGGGTTTTACGAAATCTTTGCCCTGTTATCATTTCCAAAATTCTCACCTTCACTTAACGCTTTTCTTATTAGTATGAAAAAAAACTTCCTTTTTTAAACATTTTTAATGAAGATGAAAAAAATAGTCTCATAATGTTCTTTCTCATTTTGTTTGGTTTTTTACGGATACTTTGTTTTGTTGCCTATGAACAAGTAGTGAATATAGGTTGAGTCGTATGTCACTCCAGGATGCTCGCTTTCTGCGTGCGGAGAGACTCTTGCTAGAGTATCGCACTTTACACTCCATTCAAGCTTTTGATAACTAAATCTATTCACCGAACTTATTTAAAAATAACAATATTAAAGAAGACAGCCTTTTGTTTTGAAGTCATAAATGGATGGTTATGGAGGAGAACAGGAGGGAATGATGACATCTGATGAGGAGTATTTAGATACTTTTGATATGGAAAGTCATCTCATCTTGTGCTATTTCTGTATAGTTGAAACTTAAATCAAGAATCTTTATACTTATGAAAGTTAGAGGTTATTTATGGAGATAGAAGAGCTATAAGAGGAAGCTAAACTATTATTAGTATAAAAGCCTAGCAAATTTGCATGCTTGCAAGATTTCTTGGTGAAAGATTCGTTTTTAGACGTTATTCTACAATTACTGGTTCTTGTGCGTTCTTATCATTGTAGCTACGTTTAATAAATAGTATTATTAAATACATTAGCATGAAATATAGCCTTTTAGAGCATCGAGAAGGGTGTTAAAAGTATGTCAGTAACGAAGGAAGTAACCATTCAATTAAATACAATCATTTCAAATGGACAGGACACAGAGGTGTACGAACTTGTGACATTTGGAACTTTACAACATAAAAAAGATACAATTTATCTACGCTATGATGAAGTTCAGCAAGATATGCAAAATGTTCATACTATATTAAAATGGTCACCTGATGAAGTGTTTATTATGAGAAGTGGTCCGATTAAAATGAGGCAACGTTTTAAGAAAGATTTGATGACAACAGGTACTTATGAAAGTCCATATGGAACAATGCAAATGTTAACACTTACGAAAAAAATGGATCAAACATGGAATGAACTTGATAAAGAGGGCAAGATGGTTCTCGTATATGATTTGAACATGCATGGAAATGATGTTGGAAAATATGAAATGCAAATTACTTACAAGGAGGAAGCAAATAAATGAATATAGTTGAGCAAATGCAAGAAAAGCTTAAACAAGAAATCATTAATGCTGTTGTTAAAGCTGAACTTGCTACAAAAGAAGAAATTCCAAACGTAATATTAGAAACACCAAAAGATAAGACACATGGTGACTACTCTACAAATATGGCTATGCAACTTGCTAGAGTGGCAAAAAAAGCACCACGCATGATTGCTGAAGCTATCATCGCTAATTTTTCAAAAGAGAATACATCTATTGAAAAAATTGAAATTGCAGGTCCAGGTTTTATTAATTTCTATTTAAACAATCAATACATGACAGATTTAATCCCAACCATCTTAAATGCTGGTGATAAATATGGTGAAAGTACTGTAGGTAATGGAGAAAAAATTCAAGTAGAATTTGTATCAGCTAATCCTACAGGAAATTTACATTTAGGCCATGCTCGTGGAGCAGCAGTGGGTGATTCTTTATGTAACATTCTAGATAAAGCTGGCTATGATGTATCTAGAGAATATTATATTAATGATGCTGGAAACCAGATCAATAATTTAGCATATTCTGTTGAAGCGCGTTATTTCCAAGCTCTTGGAAAAGATGCTGCTATGCCAGAAGATGGATATCACGGTCAAGATATTATCGAAATTGGACAAAAACTAGCTGCTGATTTTGGAGATCGCTTCGTTCACGAAGATGAAAAAGCTCGTTTTGACTTTTTCCGTGAATATGGATTGAAATATGAAATGGGAAAACTTAAAGAAGATCTAGAGCAGTTCCGTGTGAAATTTGATGTTTGGTTCTCCGAGACATCTTTATACCAAGATGGTCAAATTGATTCAGCATTAGATGTGTTAAAAAAGAATGGTCATATTTTTGATCAAGATGGAGCAACTTGGTTCCGTTCAACAGAGCTTGGCGACGATAAAGATCGTGTATTAATTAAACAAGACGGATCTTACACATACCTATTACCGGATATCGCTTATCATCGAAATAAATTAGAACGTGGCTTTGAAAAGCTAATTAATATTTGGGGAGCAGACCATCACGGATATATTCCTCGTATGAAAGCAGCAATTGAAGCTCTTGGATACAATCAAGAACAACTTGAGGTAGAAATTATTCAATTAGTTCACCTATATAAAAATGGTGAAAAAATGAAAATGAGTAAACGTACAGGTAAAGCCGTAACAATGCGTGATCTAGTGGAAGAAGTAGGTCTAGATGCGACTCGTTATTTCTTTGCAATGAGAAGTGCGGATACTCATATGGATTTTGATTTAGATTTAGCTGTTTCACAATCTAATGAAAACCCTGTATATTATGCACAATATGCTCATGCTCGTATTTGCAGTATCCTTCGTCAAGGCAAGGAACTAGGAATAGAGCAAGATGGTAAATTTGATCTTTCTCAAATTTCATCTGAAAAAGAATTTGAAGTATTGAAGAAATTAGGGGATTTCCCTCAAGCAATAGCAGAAGCTGCTGAAAAACGTTTACCACATCGAATTACAAATTATATTTTTGATTTAGCGTCTACTTTCCATAGTTTCTATAATGCGGAAAAAGTATTAGATCAAGAACAAATGGAGCGCTCAAAAGCAAGATTAGCTCTTATTGAAGCCGTTGGGATTACACTGCGTAATGCATTAGCTTTAATAGGTGTTTCTGCCCCAGAAAAAATGTAATAGTTAATGAAATAAAGAGACTAACCTTAAAGAATGCATTCATTGAGGTTAGTCTCTTTTTTATTGAAGGTTCTATTTTGTTATACGTTGATATGAGACTTCTGCGGAAGAAGCGAGAAAAAATGAAACCTCACAGTAAGGAACGCGTAAAAAGAATTGAAGTCTATTGAAAAGACGGGATATTATACGGGTTTGGTTTCTTGTTTTGAGAAATCTGAAGGAGCTCAGATACAGTGACACAACGGTAATCATTATCGTATAAGAATTTCATAATTTGGTCGAAAGCCTTCACGGATTGTGAAACTGGGGAATCCTCATGGCCATTCCAATCATGAAGAAGAATAATATTCCCAGGCTGTATACCTTTTGTAATATGACGAGTAATTTGGCTTGCGGGAGGACTTTTCCAATCTCTGGGATCTTGATGCCAAGACCATAAGACGACAGTCTTTCCGTTCTTTACAGCTGTATCAATGATCGTATCATTATAAAGGCCTCCAACAGGGCGATAGAGAGTCGTTTTATAGCCACTTAACTGTTGAATTAATTGATCTGTTTGTGTTAATTCTTCCGTTAATTTAGCAGCCGTAATACGAGAACTATAAATATGGTTATATGTATGGTTCGCTATTTCATGACCTTCTCTGACTTGTCTTTTTAACACATCTGGGAACCGCTTTACTTTGTTTCCAGCTACAAAAAACGTAGCTTTTGCATCGTATTTAGCTAATATATCTAGTATTTGAGGAGTAAAAATAGGGTGTGGTCCATCATCAAACGTAATAGCCACTACTTTTTCAGTAGTACGTACATCCCAAATGACATGTCCTTTTTTCTCGTAAACCTCCCGGCTTCTTGTTTGAGCAAATGCGTTTTTTTGATAAGCAAGCATAGTAGCTAATATTAGAACTAGCAATATCCATTTTTTTTTCATTTATCATGCACTCCTTAACTATACATACAAGTAAGCTTATTGTATGGAGTTTATAGCAAAAATATTTAACGAATAATGCTATATTGGAAAAATGAAAAAGACTTTAAAAGGCTACTTATATTTGAATAGAAGCTCCACTCAAACGTTTTATTCCTCTTTGTTTAGATAAATCATCTACTAATTGTAGTAAAGCTTGATCTTTCTTCTTTGCTTCAATCATAACATCTACATCTATCTGATAGTTTTTTAATTCCTTTATAAAAGGTAAAATAAAATCTACGTCTACATAATCAGAATGTGCCCGGAAAGCATTAGTGGACTTTGGTGATGAAATATGAACTTTTGGGCATAAACTCGTATGCCTCCAAGTTGAAAAAATTCTTGGCAAAAGCACTGATAGCGATTCTTCACAAAGATTTGCCATATGATGATGGTAATCAAAAACAAATGGGACTTGTTCTTGCTCACAGACTGCTAAGGTTTCAGCCGTATTATAGGTTTTATCATCATTTTCAAGTGTCATTTGTGCTTTTATATGATGAGGTAACTGTTTTAAATTCGTATGGAACCTTTTTAAGGAAAGGTCTTTATCTCCATAGGCTCCTCCAACATGGATATTGATATATGATGTATCTTCAATGCCCATTGCTTCAAGCATTTTATAGTGGAATTCCATATCAATAACGGCATTTGCTGTGACTTCACCTCGAGGACTTGTGAATAATGTAAATTGATTAGGGTGGAAGCTTACCCTCATCTTTTCTTTTTTAACAAAATCTCCAATAGCCTGCCATTCCTCGCGAAAAGGGGATACAAAATCCCATCGTACTTCTGGATGGGTTGCAAGTGGAACAATGGAGCTAGACATTCTATACAATTCAATTTGATGTGCAGCATTATAATATAGCATTCTCAATGTCTGATTGATATTGGTACGTGTTATTTCTTTTAATTTATCCAACCGATCTGAATCACTTAACTGAGAATATCTTTTGAATGTTATTGTTTTTGATGGTGAAGCATCATATAAGGAAATAGCCGTTGAAACATAACCGAAACGAATAATCATTGTTTAATCCTCTTTTTTCTTTTACTGTGTTTCGAAAGCCGTTGGATGTTCAGTAGATTCCAAAGTTGTTTCCTTTTATTTTACAACAACTCAACAAAGAATTGCTGTGCTGAAGTAGGATATCGTGTTTATTTTTCTATTGTGTAATCTTTTATTGTAAGATAACACTCGATAAGAAGCATTTCAAAGTGACTATAGAAAACTAGATAAAAGATGAGCCATTTTCTCTTTCAGTTTTATCCAGGTCGAAACATTGGATAAGTCACGAAAGGAAAGGATTGTACTATTCTGTATATCTTGATCAATTGCTTTTTTAAAGTTCTGAATACAGTTTTTATCATAAATAAAACAGTTTACTTCATGATTTAAAAAAAGACTTCTCTTGTCAAAGTTAGCTGTTCCAATGTCCAGTATTTGCTCGTCTATTAAAATATATTTAGCATGAAAAAAACCTTTTTGATATTGATAAACGGTTGCACCTACTTCTAATAATTTTCGAAAATAAGTATAAGAAGCTTCTTTTACAAGAAGGTGATCGGATTCATAAGGAACGATTATAGATAAGGTAATACCAGCCTTTAGGACTTTCAATAATTCATTCATAATGCGGTTTGAAGGAATGAAATAAGGTGTTCCGATGATAATAGAAGTTGTAGCTTTTTGAATTAGTGAAATAAACTGTTCTTCTAAAAATGCACCTTCAGTAGGTATGATTTGATGCGAATGAACTCCTGTTCCATCACGTTGAATATATATTTGTTTAGTATTTAATGTTGCACCCGTAGCTTCTTGCCAATCTGTTAAATAAACCATTTCAAGATCTTGAACACCTTCTCCTTTAATTCTTAAATGATAATCTCTCCATGGACTTAATTTAGGATCAGCTCCTATATATTCCTTGCCAATATTAAAGCCACCTAAATATCCGATATGACCATCAATAATGGTTATTTTGCGATGATTTCTTTCTTGAGAAGAATAAAAGAAAAAAGGGAATTTAGGAGCATGACTGTATGCAAATTTTACTCCAGAATTTCTTAACTCTTTGATGGTTTTTCCCTTAAAACTCAAACTTCCCATCCAATCAAGTAGTAGACGTACCTCTACACCTTCAGTAGCTTTCTTCTTTAATAGCGAAATAAATCGTTTGCTTATTTTATCATTTTTAACAATGTAAAACTCTATATGTATATGGTGACAAGCATTTCTTATATCGTCGAACATTTTGTCAAAGAGTTCTTCACCAGCCGTGTATAGAGTTATTGTACTTTTTCTTTTAGGGAAGCTGATGGATTTGACAAGAGAGAGATGTTTCTTGCGACCAAGATGGAAGTCAATTGTGAACCATATACCGATTAAAAGGATACATAGAAAAAGAATGAATAAAGTTTTCACAAGATATACTCTCCTTAATAATTAGACGTACATCTATTGTTCTCAATTATGACGGATTAAAACCAAATATGTTTTTAGAAAAATGTTCATTATTGAAATTAGAAAATTTTTCTAGCGAGTAATGAATTGGTATATTATGATAAAAATTGTAAATCAAAACAAGAAATTTGTTGACTGAATGCTCATTCATTATGTAATATATAATCAAGTAATTTCAGATAATTATAAATAATCTACATTGAGAGGGTTTTCAATTCTCTTTATCCCATTCAAACTGACGCTAAGTCTCCTAAACGCAGTAGAAATAAAAGCGTTGACGTAGAAAATCATGATGTCAGTAAGAACCCGATTGGTTTAAATGAAGGGCTTCAACGGCTTGCCGATGAAACTAGACAACTAACCATAGTGGGGGATGATTGAAAACCTCTACTGATGGAAGCTTCACTTTATGGGGAGGAGAAAAAATGGGACCATTATTATGGATCAATCTAATAGCGTTTCTACTTGTTGTAGCTTATGCAATTAGCTTGTTTGTGTATTTGATTAAAACAAGAATTAAGTACATTAAGCTAGGGAAGAAAATGGAGTTCGACAACAAAGTTAAGGAAAGAATGAAACTTATTTGGACGAACGTGTTTGGTCAGAAAAAGCTTTTAAAAGATAAGAAAAGCGGTATCATGCATGTGATGTTCTTCTATGGATTTATATTAGTTCAATTTGGTGCTATTGACTTTATTATTAAAGGAATTAAGCCTGGTGCTCATTTACCATTAGGACCTTTGTATCCGGCTTTTACATTTTTTCAAGAAATTGTAACGTTTATCATTTTAGTAGCGGTGGTTTGGGCATTTTATCGACGATATATTGAAAAGCTTGTCCGCCTAAAAAGAGGATTTAAATCAGGACTCGTATTAATTTTTATTGGTGGATTAATGTTATCTGTATTATTTGGAAATGGAATGTCTATCATCTGGCACGGGCATGATCCAAATGTTGCAGAGCCAATAGCTTCAGGGGTTGCTATTCTTTTTTCTGCTATTGGAAAAACAGCTGCCGTTGTTGGATTTTATATTGCTTGGTGGATTCATGCGTTATTATTACTGGCGTTCTTAGTGTACGTTCCTCAATCAAAGCATGCTCACTTGATTGCTGGTCCAGCTAATGTATTTTTCCATCGTTTATCAAATCCAGGAAAATTAACAAAAATTGATTTTGAGGATGAAACACAGGAATCCTTTGGTGTAGGAAAGATTGAAGATTTCAAGCAAAACCAATTGATTGATTTATATGCATGTGTTGAATGCGGACGTTGTACAAACATGTGTCCTGCAACAGGAACAGGAAAAATGCTGTCTCCGATGGATTTAATTTTAAAACTTAGAGATCATTTAACGCATCAAGGTGCGGTTGTAACAAGAAGCCAACCATGGGTACCGGGGTTTATTTTTTCTCATACAAAAGGAAATCAATTAGCTCTTGCAGCAGCAGGTCAAGGAGCGCAAGAACAAGCGGCTGCTTCTATTTACAGCCCAAGCTTAATTGGTGATATTATCACAGAAGAAGAGATTTGGGGTTGTACCACATGTCGTAACTGTGAAGATCAATGTCCAGTTATGAATGAGCATGTTGATAAAATCATTGATCTTCGTCGTTATTTAGTATTAACAGAAGGAAAAATGAATCCTGATGCTCAACGTGCAATGCAAAATATTGAACGTCAAGGAAATCCTTGGGGATTAAATAGAAAAGATAGAGAAAAATGGCGTGAAATCAGAGAAGATGTAACAATCCCAACTGTAAAAGAAATGAAAAAAGCAGGAGAGGATTTTGAGTATTTATTCTGGGTAGGATCTATGGGTTCATACGATAATCGTAGTCAAAAAATCGCTCTATCATTTGCGAAGCTTATGAATGAAGCGGGTGTTAAGTTTGCTATTTTAGGTAACAAAGAAAAGAACTCAGGGGATACTGCAAGACGTCTTGGAAATGAATTCGTATTCCAAGAGCTAGCTACAAGTAATATTGATGAATTTGAGAAAAATGATGTGAAGAAGATCGTTACAATCGATCCTCACGCATATAATATCTTTAAGAATGAGTATCCTGATTTCGGTTTACAAGCAGAAGTGTACCATCATACAGAGGTACTAGCTCAACTTGTTAAGGAAGGTAAGCTGAAACCAGCGTACGAAGTAAATGAAACAATTACCTTCCATGATTCATGTTACTTAGGTCGTTACAATGAGGTATATGATCCACCGAGAGAAATTCTTAAAGCCATTCCAGGTGTGAAACTAGTAGAAATGGAAAGAAATCGTGAAACAGGCATGTGTTGCGGTGCTGGTGGTGGATTAATGTGGATGGAAGAAGAAACAGGACATCGTATTAATGTTGCTAGAACGGAGCAAGCATTAGTAGTCAGTCCATCTGTTATTAGTTCAGGTTGTCCGTATTGTTTAACAATGCTAACAGATGGAACGAAAGCAAAAGAAGTCGAAGAATCAGTAAACACATTGGATGTTGCTGAGATATTAGAAAGATCCGTTGTTGGTACTCAAACTTCAGTTGTGGCATAAACTATAATAATTAATTATTGGAAAAAATATGCATTTTGTATAAAATATGAATATAATAAATTTACAATTCTTCTATAAATTTGAATTGAATGTTCTTAAAGCCAATTTAATAGGGTTGCATGGAAATGCGACCCTTTTCTTTACAAAGAAGTTTTGAGCGAGCGTTCAGTCGAAGTTTTGCTAAATTTAAATATTATTAAAATTTTATAATTCAAGAAGGGGATGGAGAAGGGTGGAAAAGACGGTTATCGTTAGTGGTGCAAGAACACCATTTGGTAAATTTGGCGGGGGATTAAGTAGTTTTTCAGCTTCGGATCTTGGAGGAATTGTAATTCAAGAAGCATTAAAAAGAGCAAATGTAGATGGTTCTGCTGTAGGAGAAGTCATTATGGGAACTGTTTTACAAGGAGGACAAGGGCAAATCCCATCACGCCAAGCGTCTAGAAAAGCAGGATTACCTTGGAATGTAAAAACAGAAACCATTAATAAAGTATGTGCATCAGGTTTAAGAGCTGTTACTTTAGGAGACCTTTTAATTCGAGCTGGTGAAGAGGAAGTCATTGTAGCTGGTGGTATGGAATCTATGAGTAATGCTCCTTACATTCTTCCAAATGCAAGATGGGGAATGCGAATGGGTGAAGCACCTACAAAAGATTTAATGATTCATGATGGATTAAGCTGTAGTTTTACAGGTGTTCATATGGGTACATTTGGGAATAGTACCGCTGAAGAATTTAATATTAGCAGAGAAGAACAAGATCAATGGTCTTATAGAAGCCATCAACTAGCTACACAAGCGATTGAGTCTGGAAAGTTAGCGGAAGAAATTGTAGCTGTTGAAGTACCACAGAGAAAAGGTAGCCCTATTTTAATAGAAAATGATGAATCTCCTCGAGTCGACACAACAATAGAAAAGTTGAGCGCATTACGACCAGCCTTTGGTAAAGAAGGAACGATAACAGCTGGAAATGCTCCAGGAGTTAATGATGGTGCTGGTGCCCTCGTTTTAATGAGTGAAGAGCGTGCTTTAAATGAAGGAATTAAACCAATGGCTTATGTTATTGGTCATGCAGAGATTGCTATTGAAGCGAAAGATTTTCCTCAAACACCAGGATTGGTGATCAATGAAATCTTAACGAAAACAGGAAAATCAGTTGAAGATATCGATTTGTTTGAAATAAATGAAGCTTTCGCAGCTGTCGCATTAGCAAGTAATAAAATTGCTAACATTGATCCTGAAAAAGTAAATGTTAATGGAGGGGCTGTAGCGTTGGGTCATCCAATTGGAGCAAGTGGAGCAAGAATTATTATGACGTTAATGTATGAATTAAAACGACGTGGCGGTGGAATTGGTATCGCAGCCATTTGTAGCGGTGGTGGCCAAGGAGATGCCGTTATGATCGAGGTACCAAAAGAGTAGCAGTCATAAGGAGGAACAGAAATGCTTATTCAAAAAGTAATGGTAATAGGAGCCGGACAGATGGGGTCTGGAATTGCTCAAGTATTTGCTATGTCTGGTTACCAAGTATACCTACATGATTTAAAAGAAGAATTGGTGGCTAGAGGTATTTCCGGTATTGAAAAGAATTTATCCCGTCAGGTAGCAAAAGGAAAATTATTAGAAGAACAGAAAGAAGCTGCTTTAACGGCAATTACGCCTTCTATTGATTTACAAAATGCCTCTAACGTGGATCTTGTTATAGAAGCAGCGATTGAGAATATGGAGATAAAATCTAAGCTTTTTTCTGATTTAGATCGTATAGCAGAAAAACATACCATTCTAGCAACAAACACGTCTGCTTTACCTATCACTGAAATCGCAGCAGTGACAAGCAGGCCGGAACAAGTAATTGGGATGCACTTTATGAATCCTGTTCCTGTTATGAAACTAGTCGAGGTAATTAGAGGATTAGCAACGAGTGATGAGGTATACCAAACAATTGAAGATTTATCGAAATCATTAGGAAAAATACCTGTGGAAGTTAATGATTTTCCAGGGTTTGTATCTAACCGCATCTTAATGCCTATGATCAATGAGGCGATTTATACACTTTATGAAGGTGTCGCTTCTAAGGAAGCAATCGATGATGTTATGAAATTAGGAATGAACCACCCTATGGGTCCACTAACATTAGCCGATTTTATCGGTTTAGATACATGTTTGTATATTATGGAAACGCTTCATCAAGGATTTGGAGATGATAAATATCGTCCATGTCCATTATTGCGAAAATATGTAAAAGCAGGTTGGCTAGGAAAGAAATCAGGAAAAGGTTTCTTTACGTACGAGCAAAAGTAATGATCAGCTAGGAGGATTGCCATGGAGTTACGTTTTACTGAAGAACAACAAATGATGAGGAAAATGGTTCAAGATTTTGCTCAAAATGAAGTTCAAAAGTATGTGGAGCGTATGGAAAAAGGGGAGTTTTCAAAAGAGCTAATTTCCAAAATGGGTGAATTAGGATTAATGGGCATTCCAATTCCCGAACAGTATGGTGGAGCTGGTATGGATTTTGTTTCTTATATTATTGCTATACACGAAATCTCTAAAATTAGCCCAACTTTAGGAGTTATTTTATCTGTTCATACATCAGTTGGAACGAATCCGATTGTTTACTTTGGCACAGAAAAGCAAAAAGAAAAATATGTTTCTAAGCTCGCCTCAGGTCAATATTTAGGAGCATTTTGTTTAACTGAGCCACACGCTGGTTCAGATGCAGCAAGTTTAAAATCACGAGCGGTTTTACAAGGGGATCACTATATTATAAATGGCTCAAAAGTATTTATAACAAATGGAGGAGAAGCAGACGTTAATATCGTTTTTGCATCTACTGATTTAGAAAAAGGGGCAAAGGGAATCTCTGCTTTTATCGTCGATAAAGATACACCAGGATTTATTGTCGGAAAAGATGAACATAAAATGGGATTAAGCGGTTCACGTACGGTTCAAATTATGTTTGAAGATATGAAAGTTCCGAAAGAGAACTTATTGGGAGAAGAAGGAGATGGCTTTAAAATCGCTATGTCTAATCTGGATGCTGGCAGAATTGGGATAGCTGCACAGTCATTAGGAATCGCACAAGGAGCTTTTGAACATGCCGTCTCTTATAGTAAAGAAAGAAAACAGTTTGGAAAACCGATATCTTTGCAACAAGGTATTGGCTTTAAATTAGCAGACATGGCTACAAATATAGAGGCTGCAAAGCTACTAGTTTATCAAGCTGCTAGCATGAGAGCTGCACAAATTCCATGTGGAAAAGAAGCCTCAATTGCGAAGTTATTTGCTTCTAAAACAGCAGTTGATGTTGCGATTGAAGCTATACAAGTATTTGGCAGTTACGGATATACAAAAGAGTATCCTGTAGAAAGGTACTTTAGAGATGCAAAAGTAACGGAAATTTATGAAGGAACTAGTGAAATTCAGAAAATGGTAATTCAGAAATATTTATAGATAAAGCTATAATACTAACCGAATTAAGGTGGGGGAAAAAATGAACTTTAAATTAACTGAAGAGCATGAAATGATTCGTAAAATGGTTCGAGATTTTGCTGAAAACGAAGTAGCACCAACAGCAGCTGAGCGTGATGAAGAAGAAAGATTTGATAGGGATATATTCAAGAAGATGGCTGAGTTAGGTTTAACGGGTATTCCATGGCCAGAAGAGTATGGTGGAATTGGTAGTGATTATTTAGCGTATTGTATTGCGATTGAGGAGCTATCACGTGTATGTGCATCGACAGGAGTAACATTGTCAGCGCATACATCTCTTGCTGGATGGCCTGTATATAAGTTCGGTACAGAAGAACAAAAGCAAAAATATCTTCGTCCAATGGCGCAAGGTGAAAAAATTGGTGCATATGGTTTAACGGAACCAGGTTCTGGCTCTGATGCAGGTGGAATGAGAACAACAGCTAAATTAAATGGCGATCATTATGTATTAAATGGTTCGAAGATATTTATTACAAATGGTGGAATAGCTGATATTTATATCGTATTTGCTGTTACAGATCCAGAGTCTAAAAAAGGAACAAGTGCATTCATTGTTGAAAGTTCATTCCCTGGGTTTAGCGTAGGGAAAAAAGAAGAGAAAATGGGCATTCGTTCATCTCCTACAACAGAATTAATTTTTGAAGATTGTATTGTGCCAAAAGAAAATCTTCTAGGAAAAGAAGGAGAAGGTTTTAAAATTGCGATGATGACTTTAGATGGCGGTCGTAATGGTATCGCAGCACAAGCAGTTGGAATTGCTCAAGGAGCATTAGACGCTGCAGTAGATTATTCTAAGCAGCGTGTTCAATTTGGTAAACCAATTTCTGCACAACAAGGTATTGGCTTTAAACTAGCAGAGATGGCTACAGGTGTTGAAGCAGCTCGCTTATTAACATATCAAGCAGCTTGGTTAGAATCTGAAGGATTACCGTATGGTAAGGAGTCTGCTATGTCAAAACTTTTTGCTGGTGACACAGCTATGAAAGTTACTACAGAAGCCGTACAAGTTTTTGGTGGTTATGGTTATACAAAAGACTACCCAGTTGAGCGCTATATGAGGGATGCAAAAATAACTCAAATTTATGAGGGAACACAAGAAATTCAAAAACTAGTTATTTCAAGAATGATTACAAAGGATTAATGCTTGGAAATAAAGTGAAGTTTTAAAACGGAGAGTAAAAGAGTGCAACTACAAACCAAGTGGTATTTCTTTTGCTCTCCTTGTTTTAATATTTTGTAACTTTATAGGAGCGTGTTCTGTTTAAAGGCGGTGGCATTATGAAAAGAAGAGAAGTTCATGCATCAGTGAAAGATGAGCAGCTGATTAAAAAAAGACGAAACCAAATGATTAAAGGAGCTGTAACGCTTTTTAAAGAAAAAGGCTTTCATCGTACAACTACTAGAGAAATTGCCAAAGCCTCAGGGTTTAGTATAGGAACCCTTTATGAATATATTCGAACGAAAGAAGATGTACTTTATTTGGTGGTTGACAGTATATATGACGGTGTAAAAGAGCGTTTGGAAAATGATTTGGCTAATGCAGAAGGAACGATTGAAAGCTTAAAGAAAGGCATCGCTCATTATTTTAGAGTAATCGATGAAATGCAAGATGAAGTAGTTGTTATGTATCAGGAGGCAAAATCGCTCTCTAAAGATGCACTGCCGTATGTATTAAATAAAGAAATTGGTATGGTTGATTTATTCGAGCAATTACTAAAGAATTGCCGTGAAAACCAAGAAATTGACTTAAATGATGATCAAATAAAAATTATTGCTCATAATATTTTTGTTCAAGGACAAATGTGGGGATTTAGACGATGGGCATTTAAAAAACTATATACAATCGATGAATATATTGAACTTCAAATTAGCTTATTGAATATCGGTATTGATAAGGAAAAGAAATGAAACGAGCAAATAATGGAGGGATAAAATGAGTACAATAGAATTATATAGACCGAAAAAACATCTGCGTTTTATCACAGCATCTAGTTTATTCGATGGTCATGATGCTTCTATTAACATTATGCGCAGAATTCTCCAAAGTTCAGGCGCTGAAGTTATTCATCTTGGACATAATCGATCAGTTGAAGAGGTAGTAAATGCTGCCATTCAAGAGGATGTGCAGGGAATTGCTATTTCTTCTTACCAAGGTGGTCATGTTGAATATTTTAAGTATATGTATGATCTATTAAAGGAAAAAGGAGCCGAACATATCCGGATTTATGGTGGTGGTGGTGGAGTTATCATTCCACGCGAAATGAAAGAACTACATGATTATGGGATTGCGCGGATCTTTTCTCCTGATGATGGAAGAGAGCATGGTTTACAAGGGATGATTAACATTATGCTCGAGGAATGTAAAGAAGGAAACTCGAATGATTTGGAAGAAGAGACTTTGGATAAGCTTTTTAAGGGGGATTTTCAAGCGGTTGCGAAATGCATTACTGCTGTTGAAAACCACTTAGATTTGAAAGCGGATACAAACCTTGAAGATTACATGCAAAGAATTAGAGGAAAAACGAAAGAAATTCCGGTCCTAGGGATTACTGGAACAGGTGGAGCTGGAAAAAGTTCTTTGACAGATGAACTGATTCGTCGTTTTATGAATGAAATTCCCAATAAAAAAATCGCAGTTTTATCAATAGATCCTACTAAGCAAAAAACCGGGGGAGCTTTATTAGGAGATCGAATCAGAATGAATGCAATTTTTTCTGATCGGGTTTATATGCGCAGTTTGGCTACTAGGACTTCAAGAAGTGAATTATCGCTTGCATTGCATGATGCACTATCCGTTGTGAAGGCAGCAGATTTTGATGTTGTTATTGTTGAAACATCGGGTATTGGTCAAGGAGATGCAGGGATAACGGAAGTTTGTGACTTGTCTATGTATGTCATGACGAGTGAGTTTGGTGCACCAACACAACTAGAAAAAATTGATATGATTGATTATGCAGACTTAGTTGTTATCAATAAATTTGAAAGAAAAGGCTCAGAAGATGCGTTACGTCAAGTACAAAAACAGTATCAAAGAAGCAGAGAACTATTCGATCAAGATTATACGGAAATGCCGGTGTATGGAACCATTGCGAGTCAATTTAATGATGAAGGGACAAATTGTTTATTTGCTGCTTTGATTGAGTTGTTGAACCAAAAAACATCTTTACAATTGTCTACTTCTTTTTCAAAACATGGGGATATCCAAAAGCAAAATGTAATCATACCAAATGATCGTAGATATTACTTGCGAGAGATTTCAGAAACAGTAAGAAAATATAAAGTCAATGCCAATGAGCAAGCTGAATTAGCAAGTCGATTATATCAGTTAGATAGTGTAATAGAATTAACAAAACAAAACGATTCAAATGAAGAAGTTTTAAAATCCTTGCAATCCATAAGAGATCATCTATTAAAACAATTATCAAATGAATCGATGAAATTACTCCAATCATGGAATGAGGTAAGCGAACAATACAAGAAAAATGAATTAGTTACCTACGTTCGAAACAAACAAATTGTAACAAGTTTGAAAACTAAAAGCTTATCAGGATTGATGATTCCAAAGGTATCGCTTCCTAAATATAAGGATAAAGGTGACATCTTACATTGGATGTACAAAGAAAATGTACCAGGTGCATTTCCGTTTACTGCTGGAGTATTCCCATTTAAACGTGAAGGTGAAGATCCAAAAAGACAATTTGCTGGTGAAGGCTCACCTACAAGGACAAATAAACGATTCCATTATTTATCTAAAGATGATTCAGCCAAACGCTTAAGCACAGCATTTGACTCTGTAACTCTCTATGGAGAAGATCCTGATTACCGGCCTGATATTTACGGAAAGGTAGGAGAAAGTGGAGTTAATATTTGCACATTAGACGATATGCAAAAGTTATATGCAGGTTTTGATTTATGTGCGCCTACTACATCTGTTTCTATGACGATAAATGGTCCTGCAGCTATTATTTTAGCGATGTATTTGAACACTGCTATCATTCAGCAATTAGAGAAAAAATCTACTGAACTAGGAAGAGAATTAACGGCTGAAGAAAGAGAAACTGTTACAAATTATACGCTACAAACAGTTCGCGGAACCGTGCAAGCAGATATTTTAAAAGAAGATCAAGGTCAAAATACATGTATATTCTCAACAGAGTTTTCTTTAAGATTAATGGGAGATATTCAAGAGTATTTTATAAAAAATAAAGTGAAAAATTATTATTCTGTTTCAATCTCTGGTTATCATATAGCAGAAGCTGGAGCCAATCCTATTTCGCAATTAGCCTTTACTTTAGCAAATGGTTTCACATATGTAGAATACTATTTAAGCAGAGGAATGAGCATTGATGATTTTGCACCAAATCTATCGTTTTTCTTTTCGAATGGATTAGATCCTGAATATACAGTTATAGGAAGAGTAGCTCGTCGTATTTGGGCAACTGTTATGAGAAATAGATATGGAGCTAGTGAAAGAAGTCAAAAACTGAAATACCATATTCAAACATCTGGAAGATCATTACATGCTCAAGAAATCGACTTCAATGATATCCGTACCACACTTCAAGCATTAATGGCACTACAAGACAATTGCAATTCACTTCACACAAATGCTTACGATGAAGCCATCACAACCCCTACAGAAGAATCCGTCAGAAGAGCAATGGCCATCCAAATGATCATAACAAAAGAACATGGTTTATCAAAAAATGAAAATCCGTTGCAGGGATCGTTTATTATTGAGGAATTAACAGATTTAGTTGAAGAAGCTGTCTTACAAGAATTTGAGCGCCTTGATGATCGAGGTGGGGTATTGGGAGCTATGGAGACACAATATCAACGTGGCAAAATTCAGGATGAATCGATGTACTATGAAATGAAAAAACATACAGGAGAGCTTCCGATTATTGGTGTAAATACGTATCTCAACCCAAATCCTCCATCAGAAGAAGACTTAAATAATATCGAACTAGCTAGAGCAACTAAAGAAGAAAAAGAAAAACAAATTTATAACTTGCGTGAATTCCAAAGAAGAAATGAAGATCAGACTAAGGAAGCATTACTACAACTGAAAAAAGCGGCAGTTAGTGGAGAAAATATTTTTGAAGTGTTAATGAATTGCGTGAAAGTAGCTAGCCTTGGTCAAATAACAAGAGCTCTATATGAAGTTGGCGGACAATATCGAAGAAATATGTAAAAAATAATCAGCCCTTTAAGAAAATATTAGTGAGAGGGTGTTCCAATAGGTATAATTTAGTCGGATATCCTCCCTTTCTATCGTTTATTTTATAATATATGTGCATGAATATTGTAAACCATCTTAATAAAGCACGTAAGATTAGCTTTTTTAGGAAGTGGAGATACACCAAAAAACATCTCGTATTTTCAAAAAAAGTTAGATTAAGTGTCGGGGCCTCTCAAAGTGATTTTTCATCACTTTTGAGATTGCCCCTTTGTTTTTTGTAAAGAATTATTGAAGATGTCATAAATTTTTAGAAAAACTCTTTATAAATAGTAATGAAAAGGGTTAAAATGGTATTCACAGTTAAAGAAAATGTACGATATTCCTAATGGAGTTGGAACAATGAGCTTAAGAGTGGTTATAGTTGTTATTGTTATATTTTTATCAGTTTTTTCTTTCCAATATTTATATCAAAGACAATTAGGCGCTATTAGTTTTTTTCTGATATCCTTTTCATCCTTTTATTTAGCATATCGTGAAAAGAAAAAACAAAATATAGAGTAAGTTTGAACTAGCATAAACCTAAATGAATTGTTTATAATGATGTATATGTCAATTAGTAATAGTTAGTAATGATAAGCATATTTTTATGCTTTTTGATAGAGAAAGGAAGTGCAAGTATTGAGTTTAAATCAATATTCAGCAGAAGTTATCCAAGAAATGTCAATGATAGAATTAGCTTATGAAATTTTATCTGAAAAAAAACAGGCTTTATCTTTTCAAGAAATAATAAATGAAATTGCTACTGTAAAAGGAGTTAAGAAAGAAGATTTACTTCAACAGCTTTCGCAATTTTACACAGATTTAAATGTTGATGGTCGCTTTAGCGTAGCTGGAGAAAATACTTGGGGAATTAAGGATTGGTATCCAATTGACCAAGTAGAAGATGAAATGATGAAATCTGTTAAGCCGAAGAGAAAGAAAGCGAAAAAAGTTGTCGAAGATGAATTTGATGACTATGATGAAGAGTTAGAAGACGATTTAGAAGATTTTGATGATGATCTAGACGAAGCTGACGCAGAAGATGATTTAGATGATGATCTTTTAGATTCAGATGATGACCTAGAAGATGATGAAATTATCGAAGATGATTTTGATATCGATGATGACCTAGAAGATGATGAAGATGAGGATGAGTTGTAAACTACTTGACTTTTTATCTTTAAATTTGTAGAATTCTTTTTGGGCTCCTTTAAAAAGGACACGATTATAAAATTATATCGCTCCCTTACTTTTGTAAGTGGAGCGTTTTTGTTTTTTCATATTTTTGCATAGTATTTTTATGTGAAATGGGAAAAATAAAGGCATAGAAGTTTGAAGCGTTTCTTTCGGAAATCTTAAGGTTGGAAAGATCGTTTCGCTAATCTAATGATATCCGCTTTGGCGATGTAATAAAGGTCTATCGTAATTTATAAAATTGGGCTGCATAGCAAGCAGCTCAATTTAACGTTTATCACGTTCGTCCTAGCATAAAACCAACTATTCGATACGATATCATGGTAAAAGCTAGTATGAATTTGATTCGTTTAACTTTAATCGGTGGGGGCTATATCCCTCCACCGATTAAAGTTTTACTAAATACGATTATGCGGTTTATAAGCTCCTCATGTTTAGTAATGTATTAGCGGCTAATACATTTTAATGATTAATGGCGCAAAGCCATCCATTTTTATAATGAAAAGTAAAAAGTTTACTTAATACAATATTTAAGGGGGAAACGAAAATTGACTAAGTATATTTTTGTAACAGGAGGAGTAGTATCCTCTCTAGGTAAAGGTATTACAGCTGCATCATTAGGAAGATTATTAAAAAACCGAGGTTTAAGTGTTACAATTCAAAAGTTTGACCCTTATATTAATGTGGATCCAGGAACTATGAGTCCATATCAGCACGGTGAAGTATTCGTTACAGATGACGGTGCGGAAACAGATCTAGATTTAGGTCACTATGAGCGTTTTATTGATATTAATTTAAGTCAATACAGCAATGTAACTTCTGGTAGAGTTTACTCAACAGTTCTTCGTAAGGAGCGTCGAGGAGATTATTTAGGAGGAACAGTTCAAGTAATACCTCATATTACAAATGAGATTAAAGATCGCGTATTACGTGCCGGAAAAGAGACTAACGCTGATGTGGTTATTACAGAAATCGGAGGAACAGTTGGAGATATTGAATCTTTACCGTTCTTAGAAGCCATTCGCCAAATTAAGAGTGATATCGGTCAAGATAACGTATTATATTTACATTGTACTTTGGTTCCATATATTAAAGCGGCTGGTGAAATGAAAACTAAGCCAACTCAACATAGTGTTAAAGAGTTAAGAAGTCTTGGTATTCAACCAAATGTAATTGTTGTTCGTACAGAACAACCAATTTCTCAAGATATGAAAGATAAGATTGCACTTTTCTGTGATATCGATGCAAAAGCAGTAATCGAGTGTCAAGATGCAGATACTTTATATTCTGTACCTTTAGCTCTTCAAGAGCAGCATCTAGATCAAATTGTATGTGATCATTTGAAACTGATTGCTCCTGAAGCAGATATGACTGAATGGAAAGCACTTGTAGATAAAGTATTAAATCTTTCAAAAACAACTAAAATTGCTTTAGTTGGTAAATATGTTGAACTTCAAGATGCGTATTTATCAGTCGCAGAAGCATTAAAGCATGCGGGTTATGCATTCGATGCAGATATCGAAATTGATTGGATTAATGCAGAAGATGTTACGCAAGAAAATGTTGCGGAATTACTTAAAGATGCTGATGGAATATTGGTTCCAGGCGGTTTTGGTGATCGAGGTGTTGAAGGGAAAATCGTTGCAATTCAATATGCTCGTGAAAACAAAAAACCGTTCCTTGGTATTTGCCTAGGTATGCAATTAGCAACTGTTGAATTTGCACGTAATGTATTAGGTTTAGATGGAGCTCATTCAGCTGAACTAGATCCTAACACACCATATCCAATTATTGATTTACTTCCAGAACAAAAAGATGTAGAAGATCTTGGAGGAACATTACGTTTAGGCCTATATCCATGTAAGTTGGTTGAAGGTACGAAAGCTATGCAAGCTTATAATGATGAAATTGTTTACGAACGTCATCGTCATCGTTATGAGTTTAATAATCATTACCGTCAAAGCATGGAAGCACATGGTTTCATGTTCTCTGGTACAAGCTTAGATGGTCGTTTAGTGGAAATTATCGAGCTTAAAGACCATCCTTGGTTTGTAGCATCTCAATTCCACCCAGAATTTATTTCAAGACCAACAAGACCACAACCATTATTCCGTGATTTTGTGGAAGCATCATTAAAAAATAAAAAATAGTGTTCAATAAGAAAAGATTGAATGGCTGTTATCTCAAGAAGTTGTATATCTCTTTACAATTTCATTCATTGAGTGTCGATTTAGAATAATATACGTAAAGAGGGTGTGAACCAAAAGATTTGCTTTTGGCTCACACCCTCTTTGTGTATTAGACATTTTTAAGACCTTTTTTCAGTAAAAATGAATCAGTCCTTACTGTAACTCATCAAGTAATTCCTGTAGTGTTAAAGAAATACCATGAAAGGCATATAATGCGATGAGAAGAGTAGGAAATCCAGCTCTCTCTCCTGTTTCAGTTGGAACTAATCCTCGTTTAAGAGGTAAATGGATATGAACATCAGCTAATTGATGAAGCCCAGGTAACTGCTCATCTTGAATAGTAGATAGTGCAACAAATGAAACATTGCTTTTTTGAAGCTCTCCTGCTAACTCTATAGCTCTCACATCATGGCTAAAACGACTGATAATGAGAGCGCGATCGACATCAGTAATAGGTGCTATTTCACCATTATTCAGTAAAGGTTTACAGTTTGGTATTTGCTCAATTCCTTCTGAAGCTTGTGAATAAATGCCTTTCATTTCATCGAATCCATGAATATAGATGGATCCATCACCAATAATTGCTTGGGCAAGAAGTCTGGCAGCATCTTCTATAGAAAATTCATCTTCTGAAATGGTTTTAAAAATACCGCTTAATTGGGTAGAGAATATTTTAAGCATAAAGAAGCTCCTTTGAATAATTTCTATGAGCATTATAATAGATTGTTGTCGAAGAAGCGAATAATTGAGGAAATATGAAATGAACTTTTTTAATTTTGAAGGAATTTCGCGAAAAAAAAAGAACATTGTTAAGGTAGATATTATGGGTAAAAGCATGTATATACATAAAATTTGCAAGGGGTGAGGAAAGTGGCGGAAAAAATACTGATTGTTGATGATCAATATGGAATACGAATATTGTTAAATGAAGTTTTACAAAAAGAAGGCTATACTACATTTCAAGCTGCAAACGGAGTTCAAGCTTTAGATATTGCCAAAAATCATGCTCCAGATTTGGTATTGTTAGACATGAAAATTCCTGGAATGGATGGAATTGAGATTCTCAAAAGAATGAAAGAACATGACCGAGATATAGCTGTAATCATTATGACTGCTTATGGAGAACTAGATATGATACAGCAAGCAAAGGATTTGGGCGCCATTACACATTTTGCTAAGCCATTTGATATTGATGATATTCGTGGAGCTGTGAAAAAACATTTACCAATACAAACCAAATAATCCAAGGTAAGCGATTTATTTCTTTGAATTTTCAAAAGAAATTTTAAAATATTCTAGAAACGGACATATATTAGAAAAAAAACAGTGGAAAATTAAACCTGTACCGTGTATCTTCTTGAGAAATTGAAAGAGTATTGGTATGCTTGAAGTGGAAAAAATGTTGTTCCCGCAAAGTTTTTTCGTATAGTTTACATATTTTTAAGGGAAAATTCTATTGAGGGAGCTCTGTTAGAAATGGAGCGAACGATACAACATAAGGAGGAAATATAGAATGCCTTTAGTTTCAATGACTGAAATGTTAAACAAAGCTTTAGAAGGTAAGTATGCAGTAGGTCAATTCAACATTAACAACCTTGAGTGGACTCAAGGAATCTTAGCTGCTGCTGAAGAAGAAAAATCACCTGTTATCCTTGGTGTATCAGAAGGTGCTGCTCGTCACATGGGCGGATTCTATACTACTGTGATGATGGTTAAAGGTTTATTAGAAGACATGAAGATTACAGTTCCAGTTGCTATTCACCTGGATCATGGTTCTTCATTTGATAAATGTAAAGAAGCAATCGATGCAGGTTTCACATCTGTAATGATCGATGCTTCTCACCACCCATTTGAAGAGAACGTTGAAACAACTAAAGCAGTTGTTGAGTACGCTCACTCTAAAGGTGTTTCTGTTGAAGCTGAGTTAGGAACTGTTGGTGGACAAGAAGATGACGTAGTAGCTGAAGGCGTTATCTATGCTGATGCACAAGAATGTAAAGAACTTGTTGAAAAAACAGGTATTGACTGCCTTGCTCCAGCATTAGGTTCAGTTCACGGTCCTTACAAAGGTGAACCAAACCTTGGTTTCAAAGAAATGGAAGAAATCAAAAACTTAACAAACATGCCATTAGTATTACATGGTGGAACTGGTATTCCTGAAGCAGATATCAAAAAATCTATCTCTTTAGGTACTTCAAAAATCAATGTTAACACTGAAAACCAAATTGCTTTCACTAAGAAAGTTCGTGAAGTGTTAGCTGCTGATGCTGAAGTTTACGATCCACGTAAATACATGGTACCAGGCCGCGAAGCAATCAAGGCTACAGTTGTTGGTAAAATCCGTGAATTCGGTTCAAGCAACAAAGCTTAATTTTAACAAAAAGAATAAAACCGCCTTTTTTAAAAGGCGGTTTTATTTTTTAGAATTTCCTTGGCTTTTCTGACTTTTAATAAAATTGTAGGGTTACGCTAAAAGTACCTATTTATAAATTTGTTTTCTCTATTTGGTTCATACATATGTAATAAAAAAATATGACTGTATAACTTTGTTAGAGAATAGTAGCATTTTTTCTTTTACAATAGGTGTAATTTGATGTAGCCTTATAGTTACAATAGTAGAAGATCTTTTTTTCGTTTTATTATTCAGAAAATAATATATAAAAAGGAGATTTAGAAATATGAAATTTTTTATTGATACAGCTAATTTTGAAGAGATTAAAGAGGCACATGCGCTAGGGATTATTTCAGGTGTTACAACAAATCCCTCATTAGTAGCAAAAGAAAATGTGTCCTTTCATGATAGAATTAAAGAAATTACTTCCTTAGTAGAAGGATCAGTTAGTGCTGAGGTTATTGCTACAGATTACGAAGGTATGATTAAGGAAGGACGTGAGTTAGCGGCTATAAGTCCAAATGTGACAGTAAAAGTCCCGATGACTCCTGATGGCTTAAAAGCTGTACATACATTTGCTAAAGAAGGTATTAAAACGAATGTAACATTAATATTTAGCGCGAATCAAGCGTTGTTAGCTGCTAGAGCGGGAGCATCTTATGTTTCTCCATTCCTAGGTAGACTAGATGATATTGGACAAGATGGCGTTCAGCTAGTTTCAGATATTGCAGATATATTTGCCATTCATGATATCGAAACAGAAATCATTGCTGCTTCTATTCGTAATCCAATGCATATTACAAAAGCCGCATTAAATGGTGCGCATATTGCTACAGTACCGTATAAAGTAATTATGTCACTTTTCAACCATCCTCTTACTGACAAAGGGATTGAAGCTTTTCTTTCTGATTGGGAAGCAAAAAAGAATTAATAATAAGTAAATATAGAGTCATTCATAAAAAGTCATAGGCCTAATATAAGACCTATGACTTATTTTAATTTTTTTAGCGAAATGGTACATGAGTTTTTAATTTTTGTGTAAACTATAAATTAGAATGAAATATTGTATAATTCTCTCTTGGAAAATTTTGTATAATTAATAATAGCCTATTTTGTAATTGCTAATAATTAGAAGGGAGTTAATTATGGAAAAGCTTAAAATTGCTGGTGGATATCCGCTAAAAGGAACCATTAGAGTGAGCGGTGCTAAAAATAGTGCGGTTGCTCTTATCCCTGCTACTATTTTAGCTGAATCAGCTGTAACGATTGAAGGTTTACCTGATATATCTGATGTAAATATTCTAAAGGATTTATTAGAGGAAATTGGAGGAACAGTTGAGTTTGAGGATGGTGAAATGACTGTTAACCCAAGTTCAATGATTCCAATGCCTCTTCCGAATGGGAAGGTAAAAAAATTACGTGCATCTTATTATTTAATGGGTGCAATGCTTGGACGGTTTAAAAAAGCGGTTATTGGTCTTCCTGGAGGATGTTATTTAGGTCCAAGACCAATAGATCAACATATAAAAGGATTTGAAGCGCTAGGGGCGCAAGTGACGAATGAACAAGGAGCTATTTACTTAAGAGCAGATGAACTTCGTGGTGCCAGAATTTATTTAGATGTAGTAAGTGTAGGAGCTACAATCAATATCATGCTAGCTGCAGTGCTTGCAAAAGGACGCACTATTATTGAGAATGCGGCAAAAGAGCCAGAAATCATTGATGTTGCTACGTTGTTAACCAATATGGGAGCCAAAATCAAAGGTGCAGGTACAGATGTAATTCGAATAGATGGTGTGGAAAAATTAAGTGGTTGCCGACATACCATTATTCCTGATCGAATTGAAGCGGGAACGTATATGATTTTAGCTGCTGCTGTTGGTGAAGGGATATTAATCGATAATATTATCCCGCAACATTTAGAATCCTTAATAGCAAAGCTACGAGAGGCCGGGGTTCATGTTGATACGAGAGATGACCAAATTTTTGTCACTCCTGGACAAAAACTAAAAGCGGTTGATGTGAAAACGTTGGTATACCCAGGATTTGCGACAGACCTCCAGCAACCGTTTACAACATTTTTATCAAAAGTAGAAGGTTCTAGTGTTGTGACGGATACAATTTATGGAGCTCGTTTTAAACATATTGATGAATTACGTCGAATGAATGCAAATATAAAAGTGGAAGGTCGATCAGCTATTATAAATGGCCCTATCCAATTACAAGGAGCTAAAGTAAAGGCGAGTGACTTGAGAGCGGGAGCGGCTTTAGTAGTTGCTGGTTTAATGGCTGAGGGAATTACAGAAATTACTGGAGTTGAACATATAGATCGGGGCTATAGTCATTTAGTAGACAAGCTAAGTGGTTTAGGAGCAACAATTTGGAGAGAGAAGATGACTGCTGAAGAAGTCGAGCAGTTAAAGAATTAACACAATGTTTTGTGATAGATAAAATCGAATAAGATGATGGATATAGGAACATGATGCGTAGAGCAATAATATCATTTTTTCAACGAGAGGATAGATGTGAAAAGATGAAATTATTGCTCTTTTTTTTGCCTTCTACAAAGTGACATGCCATATGGAAGAATTAAAAAATGTCATTTACATAGCTTATTCATAAAAAAAAGAGGTAACAATAAGTAATTTTAAAATAAATGTGCTATTATAAATATATAAATGTGTTATACTAACCAATTTATTGGAGGGAAATAGTAGTGGAAAGAAGCTTATCGATGGAACTTGTACGTGTAACGGAGGCGGCAGCATTAGCTTCTGCACGATGGATGGGAAGAGGAAAAAAAGATGAAGCAGACGGTGCAGCAACATCTGCAATGCGTCGCGTTTTTGATACAGTGCCAATGCAAGGAACTGTTGTAATTGGTGAAGGAGAAATGGACGAAGCTCCTATGTTATATATTGGAGAAGAGCTTGGAACGGGTGAAGGACCTGGTGTTGATGTAGCAGTTGATCCATTAGAAGGAACGAATATTGTTGCAGCTGGTGGCTGGAATGCATTAGCGGTTATTGCAGTAGCAGATCGAGGAAATTTACTACATGCACCTGATATGTATATGGATAAGATTGCGGTAGGACCAGAAGCTGTCGGGCAAATAGATATTAATGCATCAATTGAAGATAATATACGCGCGGTTGCAAAAGCGAAAAATAAAGATATTGAAGATGTTGTAGCAACAATTTTAAATCGTCCTCGACATGATGAAATCATTCATCAATTAAGAGAATTAGGTGTGCGAATTAAGCTTATTAATGATGGCGATGTAGCAGGAGCTATTAATACTGCATTTGATCAAACAGGTGTAGATATATTATTTGGGTCCGGCGGAGCTCCAGAAGGTGTTCTTTCTGCAGTTGCTCTTAAATGTCTGGGTGGAGAAATTCAAGGTAAATTACTTCCAGAGGATGATGCACAGTTACAAAGATGTATCAAAATGGGACTAGACTGTTCGAAAATTTTACGTATGGAAGATTTAGTTAAAGGTGACGACGCGATTTTTGCAGCAACAGGTGTGACGGATGGAGAGCTTTTAAGAGGGGTTCAATTTAAAGCAAACTATGGAGAAACACAATCGATTGTTATGCGTGCTAAATCAGGTACTGTACGTTTCGTAGATGGACGTCATAGCTTGAAGAAAAAACCGACATTTGTCATGAAGTAATAGATGTTTAGATATTCTTCTAATTTTTAATAAGAAAAGAGGGTTAGGTGAAGACGTTTTTTACCATAAACCCTCTTTTTGTCTAAAATGTACCATTCTTTTATATGTTGATGTGCTTATTAACCAGGAATAAAAATAGAAAAGGAATAGGGAAAAAAGAAAAAAATGTTCTTTTTAAACTTTTATTCTCAAAATTATGCAATTAAATTCGAAAAAATATTTATTTTTTGAATATTTTTGAGTAAAATAGACGATGTTGGATATAAAATGGATAATATGTAGTAGAAACAACATTCTTAAAGATGAATGCGAAAAAATAAATAGTTTATATGTTTGTTTAAAGCCTAACAATTCAGTTGAGCTTTTTATTTTATCATTCAACAGAAGATATGAAATGAAGAAATAAATTATCCAAAATGGATTTCATATAGAGTATTAAGAACTAGTAAAATTTACATAATATAAGGTCGACAAAGCCTAACATCTGTTTTTCGTATTGTTATCGTGTTATTTGTTGAACAATTTTATTTATAGAAGTACAATAAATGTATTAATCAATTGTAAAATTGTAATTCTGCAAATTACCCCTGATTTTCAAATGTTATTTGGCACTTTCCTTCAATATCAATCTTCAATAGCTATTAATTAAGAACCCTTATTTAATTTATAAATATTTATAGCTGAATAGTATGATGAAATGCCAATTATTATTGTTATTACTATAAAGTGTGGTGTACATATGAATTTAACCATTTCTCATTTAGAGGACATGAAATTAAAAGAGCTATACGAATTAGCTAAAGAGTACAGAATTTCCTATTACAGCAAATTGACCAAAAAGGAACTGATTTTTGCCATTTTAAAAGCGCAGGCAGAGCAAGATGGATTATTATTCATGGAGGGCGTACTGGAAATTATTCCGTCTGAAGGTTTTGGCTTCCTTCGTCCGATTAACTACTCTCCAAGTTCGGAAGATATTTACATTTCTGCTTCACAAATTCGTCGTTTTGATTTAAGAAATGGAGATAAAGTATCAGGGAAGGTTAGACCGCCAAAAGAGAATGAGAGATATTACGGTCTACTTCATGTAGAAGCTGTTAATGGAGATGATCCTGAAACAGCAAAAGAAAGAGTGCATTTCCCTGGTTTAACTCCTTTATATCCTAACCGTCAAATAAAATTAGAAACTTCACAACGAAATTTATCAACAAGAATTATGGATGTACTTGCTCCTGTCGGTTTTGGGCAACGTGGTCTCATTGTCGCTCCACCTAAAGCAGGTAAGACGATGCTGATTAAAGAAGTAGCAAATGCCATTACAACAAATCATCCAGAAGCAGAATTAATTGTTCTTCTCATTGATGAACGTCCTGAAGAAGTAACGGATATTGAACGTTCTGTTGCAGGTGATGTAGTAAGTTCTACATTTGATGAGCTACCTGAGAATCATATTAAGGTGGCAGAGCTTGTTTTAGAAAGAGCGATGAGACTTGTTGAGCATAAGAGAGATGTAATCATTTTAATGGATAGTATCACTCGTTTAGCACGTGCTTATAATTTATATATTCCACCAAGTGGAAGGACTCTTTCAGGTGGGATTGATCCAGCTGCTTTTCACCGTCCAAAACGATTCTTTGGAGCAGCGCGAAATATTGAAGAGGGCGGTAGCTTAACTATTTTAGCGACAGCATTAATTGACACTGGTTCACGTATGGATGATGTTATTTATGAAGAATTCAAAGGTACTGGTAATATGGAACTTCATTTAGATCGTTCATTGGCAGAAAGAAGAATTTTCCCAGCCATTGATATTCGACGCTCAGGTACTCGTAAAGAGGAACTGCTTATCCCGAAAGATCAGCTAGATAAGCTTTGGGCTATACGAAAAACGATGTCTGATACTCCAGATTTTGCAGAGAAATTTTTGCGTAAACTTAGACAAACTAAGAGTAATGAAGAATTTTTTAATATACTAGATGTTGAAATGAAAAGCCCGAGTTCTCGTCGTAAAAGAACAGAGACGTAATACCAAAATAATATTTGTAAATAATTGTCGTATGACATAACATTAAGTTGCAAATCCATTTATCGCTTGATATAATAAAAAGCATGTTTGATTATGAAGCTGAGAGGTTCTTTTACCTTTCAACATATAACTCTGATTCAGGAAATGATTCAGGGCGGAAGGAGCTGAAAAGAATGAAAGCAGGAATTCATCCAAATTACAACAAAATCACTGTTAAGTGTGCTTGTGGTAACGAATTTGAAACTGGTTCAGTAAAAGAAGATATTAGAGTTGAGACTTGTTCTGAGTGCCATCCATTCTACACTGGACGTCAAAAATTTGCTGAAGCTGGTGGCCGTGTTGATCGCTTCAACAAAAAATATGGTATCAAAACTCAACAATAATTATTATTGTATAAAGACAGGCAAGCACATTTTCTTGCCTGTTTTTTCTTTGACTAGGAATTTATATATATTTATAACTTATTTTCAACAAAATAGTTATATGCTTGAGCGTGTGATGCAAAGCCGTGAGACTCTTGTGGGAGAAGGGATACAGACAAGAAATCACAGAGAAGAGGTTTGGTGCACTCGGTCAGCATGAAACGAACGAGTTGGATTCATTAGTAACAAGAAGAAGTTTAACACATCTATTTTTAAATAAATCAGCGAAAGTTAAGCCTATTTTAGGTTACAATAGAAGAATCGATTAAGATGAAGCACTACCTATGTTAGTGGCTTTACATAGGAAGGAGAGATGATTTCGTGTACGAAAAAAAACCAGCAGGGTGGATGGAACTAATTTGTGGTAGTATGTTTTCGGGAAAATCAGAAGAACTAATTAGACGAGTTCGTCGTACACAATTTGCACGACAAAAGACAGTCGTGTTTAAGCCAGCAATCGATAATAGATACGCGGAAGAAGCAGTTGTTTCTCATAATGGGACATCTGTTTGGGCTAAATCCATCGTCAAATCAACAGATATCTTTGATCACGTAGATGAGCAATTTGATGTAATTGCTATTGATGAAGTGCAGTTTTTTGATGAAGAAATTGTTGAGGTAGCTCAGCAGCTTGCGGATAGTGGATATCGAGTGATTTTAGCAGGACTAGATCAAGATTTCCGTGGTGAGCCATTCGGACCAGTACCTAAGCTGTTATCGCTTGCAGAGTCAGTTACCAAACTTCAAGCAGTATGTGCAGTTTGTGGTAGAGCAGCTAGTAGAACACAACGTTTGATTAATGATAGACCTGCTAATTATCATGATCCAATTATTTTAGTTGGAGCATCAGAAGCATATGAGCCAAGATGTCGCCATCATCATGAAGTACCTGGTAGAGATGCGGAAGCTCCATGTTCTCCTAAGGAAGTAAATAATGTCATATAGGAACATATAAATTTATTCTGAAAAAGCATTGTGGAGAAGTCTATACACACACTGCTTTTTCTTTATGTTGAAAAAGGGGAGATTGGATAAGTAAAGGAATAATGCTTATCCAAGGTAAATATTTTTACACAAAAGCTTGAATAATATGATACAATCTTAATGGTTTTTATCGATTTTTAATCGTTCCTTTTAAAGCAAATAAAGGATTATAAATAGAGGAGATTTCATATGATGAAAAAAGGGAATTTGAATTCAACATCTGTGCAAATAATTGGTTTTATAGCCTTGCTACTCGTATTTGCACTGTCGCTTGTGGTCCCATCTACTATTATTAGTTTAGTATTGTATGCTGGATTATTAGTCTATACTTTTTTATTTCCAACAAAAGGTTTAGCTTTCTTGTTAATATATTTTCCAGCGCGTTCGTTCTTTATTGAAATGAACGGAGACCTTAAAGCAGTGGGGGAAATCATTATTTTTGGTGGTTTACTGCACATTCTGGTAGCATCAAGAAAGCAACTTACTAGCTTATTTCGCTTTCACTGGTTTGAAATAGCCTTTCTAGCTTTTTGTGCAATCGGAGCTGTTTCAGCCTTTTTAAATGATGTTTCAATTTCAGCTATTATTACGCAATTGCGAGCATTTTTACTTGCATATCTTGTGTTTTACATCATGAAGCGCTTAGTATTTAAAAAAGAAGATTTTCAATGGTATTTATGGACAACCTTCATTGTAGCTATCGTTTTATCTGTTTTTGGTATTATTGAAAAGATTTCTGACAAAACGATGCTATTTCCATCAGCGTGGGAAGGCTTTGCCATCAGTCCAACAAATGGAGGACGCGTGTATGGGCTTGCGAAGAACCCTAATGTACTAGCATCATTCCTTGTCATCGCGTTATTCCTTTCATTCTACCTTAAGTCCCAACTAACTGGATGGAAGAATAAGCTAGTTTGGGTTGGTATCATTTTAATGGGAGTTACGAGTGTTTTAACATATTCACGTGGAACTGCATTAGCTTTAGGGGTATCTTTACTTGTATATGTGGTTTGGAAAAGAAGTTGGAAGAATGTTTTCCAAATTGCAGGAGTCTTTGTCCTATCAGCTATTCTAGCATTGTATGTAGTGGAGCCAGTAACAAAAGCTTTAGATTTTCACTCAACTGCTACAGAAGTGCCGGAAGAACCAGGTGTTGATTCTGGTGAAGACGAAGGAAATTCACAGACCGATCGCTTAAAAGAGACTTTTGAAAAAGATACATTAAGTAAAAGTGCCACTGGTGGACGCTTATGGATTGTAAAAAAAGGCTTTGAAGTGTTTAAAGATTATCCAATCATTGGATCAGGCTTTGCCACTTTTGGAGATTCAGCTTCCCTTGGATATGGATCGCCTATATATGAAAAATATGAGATGCGTGAGGGAATCTATACAGATAATCAGTACATCCAAGTTATTGCTCAAACAGGTGTTTTAGGTGTACTAGCTTTCGCGGTGTTTTTAATCTCTATTTTCGTTTTCTTAGTTAAATATAGAAAGCAATCTGAAACGATGTTCACCCTGTTATTATTCCTAGCCGTAGTTGCTAGTTGCATAGTATATAACGTTTGGGAAGATAAAACAGTTACAGTTTATATGTTTGGATTATTAGGTATAGTATTTGCGAAAAATCGAGAGCTAAAAGAAGGTCCAATCAATAACTAATTAGCAAAGTTAGATAAAGCACAATAGTAGTGTGGATCAAATCATTGGTTTGCACTACTATTTTTTATAGTAGAACAAGCTAAGAAGCGTTAGAAATCCTTTAAAAATAAAATCGAAGGACTTTTGACCTTCATTCAGCGTCATAATATAATAGATATGGTATGGAAAAAATTCGAGGTGAAAAACTGTGATAGATCGATTACAGGCAGTAGAAGATCGTTATGATCAATTAAATGAACTTTTAAGTGATCCAGATGTTGTAAATGATCCTAAAAGGTTAAGAGAATATTCAAAAGAACAATCTGGCATTCAAGCAACTGTTGAAGCTTATCGTGAGTATAAAGATATTCGTGAGCAATATAATGATGCTAAATCAATGCTTGAGGAAAAGCTAGATGACGATATGCGTGAAATGGTAAAAGAAGAAGTAAGTGAGCTTAGTGCAACGATGACAAGCTTAGAAGAGAAATTGAAAATCCTTCTTATTCCAAAGGACCCTAATGATGATAAAAACGTTATTATGGAGATTCGCGGTGCAGCAGGTGGAGACGAGGCAGCTCTATTTGCAGGAAATCTATATCGCATGTACAGCCGTTATGCTGAGATGCAAGGCTGGAAAACAGAAGTTATAGAAGCGAATGCAACTGGTTTAGGTGGCTTTAAAGAAATTATTTTTATGATTAATGGTAATGGTGCTTATTCTAAGCTGAAGTTTGAAAATGGTGCACATCGAGTGCAACGTGTTCCTGAAACGGAATCTGGTGGAAGAATTCATACATCAACAGCTACAGTAGTTGTTTTACCTGAAACGGAAGATGTAGAAGTTGAAATTCATGACAAAGATATCCGTTTTGATACGTATGCATCTTCAGGTGCTGGTGGTCAAAGTGTTAATACAACAATGTCAGCGGTAAGGTTAACACACATTCCGACAGGTATTGTTGTTACGTGTCAGGATGAGAAGTCTCAGCATAAAAATAGAGATAAAGCGATGAAAGTATTGCGTGCTCGTGTTTATGATAAGTTCCAAAGCGAAGCACAAGCTGAATACGATCAGAATCGTAAGCTAGCTGTTGGTACAGGGGATCGCTCTGAGCGTATTCGTACGTATAACTACCCACAAAATCGTGTAACGGACCACCGTATTGGTTTAACAATCCAAAAGCTGGATCAAATTATGGAAGGTAAGCTAGACGAAGTAATCGATGCATTAATTATTGAAGATCAAGCTAGTAAGCTACAAAGTGAAGGTGAATAAGCCTTGAGTAAAAGAATATATGAAGCCCTCCATTGGGCTTCTTCTTTTTTAAAAGAACATAAACGTGATGAAAATGCTGGTGAGTTAATATTAAGACATTTATTACAATGTTCTCGTTCTCAATTATTTGCAAATCTTCAAGATGAATTAAGTGATACTGTGTGGAGTCAATTTGAATCATTTGTTTCGGAGCATGTGAAAGGAGTACCTGTTCAATACTTAATTGGCTACGAAGAATTTTATGGGCGCACATTTAAAGTCAATGAACAAGTCTTAATACCGCGTCCTGAAACAGAAGAGCTTGTATATCATACATTGAATAAGATACCATCCATTTTTCCAGATCAATCAAATTTGCGATTGATTGATGTTGGAACAGGAAGTGGTGCAATTGCTATTACACTAAAGCTTGAAAAGCCCGCTCTTCAAGTGACAGCTAGTGATTTGATGGAGAATGCTTTAGATGTAGCTAAGGACAATGCACAAGAGCTAAAAGCAAATCTGACTTTTGTACAGGGCGATTTACTTCAACCATTTATTAAAGCTAATCAGAAGTTCGAGATTGTTCTTTCTAATCCTCCTTATATACCTAATCAAGATATTGAAACGATGTCGAATGTAGTGACGGACTATGAGCCACATACTGCTTTATTCGCTGGAGAAGATGGGTTAGACTTATATCGACGATTTATGGAGGAACTTCCTCTTGTTGTAAATGACACATATCTGATTGGATTTGAAATTGGTGCTGGACAAGGAACACAAGTAGCTGACTTGTTGAAACGGGCTTTACCAGAAGCGAGTGTTTCAATTGAATATGATATTAATGGGAAAGACAGGATGGTTTTTGCGGAAAGAAAGAAATAATCATCCGTTAAATAGGCGGTTTTATAAGTTTTCTACAATGACTTATAGGGCGGCCTTTTTTATTGGGTGTTTTCTAAAAAATGTTGTATTGAAATAAGTACGGTAAATAAACTTATTATAAAAAGTTTGATTGAAGGCAAGGTTCGTGAGATTTCTGTGGGAGCAGCGGGAGTGAAATCCCACAGGCACTATGTACCGAGGATGCTCACCGCCCGCCTCTGAGAAAGCGAACATCCTGGAGTGGAGTTTAACTCAGCCAATTTCACTATATATTCATGGACGATAAAGTTAGTGAAAACAGCCTTTTATTTTACGTAAATAATATAAAACCCTTCTTGCTTCCACAGCCTTGTTATTTGCACAATTTATTGTTATTTTTTAAGTAGCGATACAAAGGTGGTTATGAAAGATGGGGTATATCCGATTGGTTATTTTTTTGCTGCTTTACGGTGTGTTTTTTACTTATGAGTGGACAAATGAGTATTTATCCTATTTTTTACTTGGCATGGCTTGTTCTACAGCATTATATTATTTAGCAGCTCCCCTTAAACATCGGTATTATTTTCAGTATATTCAATTTATAATTTTGCATATTTTATATATAGGCAGTTCGAATAGTATTATGCTTTTTATTATGCTTTACATCCACTTTGATTCATTAATGGACGTCCCCTTTAAAAAGTATGTTGTGCAAACATGCATATTGACCATATCTATTATTATTCAGTTAATCTACCATCAAAATATGATAATCGAATGGGGATTGTTCTTGTTAGGCATAATGAGTTTTTCATTATTATATAAACAACAGCAATTACAAAATGAAGAGAAGACTGATTTATATAACGGACTTCTACAAGAATATCGACAATTAAAGCGGCTCGCCTATAAAAATGAAAAAGTAGCACGTTTAGAAGAAAGAACAAGAATTGCTCGTGATATTCATGATTCAGTTGGTCATAAATTAACCTCATTGCTTATGCTTATAAAAATGAAAGCAATGAATAACGATGACAATTATAAAGATTTATTTCAGCTAGCAGAAGACAGTTTGCAGGAAACTAGACTAGCAGTGAAAGCATTGCAAACTGAAGAGCATGAGGGAATAGGCTCGGTTGTACAGTTAATAAGAAAGCTAGAATCTGAAAGTCATATTTATATAGCTTTTACTACAAAAAAAGGAGTGTTATCTTTGACACTTTCTAACGAGCAGAATGTTATGCTATATCGAATGCTCCAGGAAGCTCTAACAAATGCAATGAAACATGCTTATTCTCGTGAAGTGAAGGTGATTCTAAGCAAAACGGCTACAGAAGATCTTGAATTTACTGTAAAAAACAAGGTTGAAAAGAAAAATCCAATTTTCTATGGTTTTGGATTAGAAAACATGAAAAAAAGAATGATGGAATTAGGTGGTCAGCTTCATGTCTATTATGAGGATGATCAGTTTGTAGTGAGAGGTTCATTCCCTGAGAAAAGGAGAAAACCGCATGCCAAGACTATTGGTAGTTGAAGATCAAAGCATTGTTAGGCAAGGAATTATTATGATGTTACAGCAGCATAAGGATTTGGTTGTCGTAGGTGAAGCGGCTGATGGTAAAGAAGCAATTCGATTATTAGAGAAAATGCATATTGATCTCGTTGTTATGGATATCAGGATGCCAGAAATGAATGGGATAGAAGCAACTAGGGTTATTAGGAAACGTTGGCCACTTGTGAAAATTTTAATCTTGACGACCTTCAACGATGATGAATATGCATTGGAGGCACTAAAAGAAGGAGCTAATGGTTACTTACTAAAAACAGCCGATAGCCATAGATTTCTTACGGCAGTTGAAAGCTGTCTAAAAGGTGGTTTGCCTATTCAGGAAGAGGTAACAGCAAGGGTTATTCCAAGGTTGCTGTCAAACACATTACATAAAGAACAAGAGATACCATTAACTTCACGAGAACTAGAAATTGCTAAATGTGTTGGAGAAGGTAAAACGAATAAAGAAATTGCTCAGGAGTTATACTTAACTATTGGTACAGTGAAAAATCATATTTCTGTGATATTACATAAGCTTGAATTACGTGATCGTACTCAATTAGCCATTTATGTAGTAAAGCATAATATTTCTTAAAAAAGCAGCCTCAAAAAGCTGTTTTTTTATTTGGCTGTTATTGTAAGTTGTATTTTATTAAATTCTAGGAATAAAGCAGTTGCTAAAAAGGTTGACGAGGGTGTGGGGCTCATACGGGAGATTTTAGAATGGAAAGTTAATGGGGCAACAAAGTTTATGGCGACAGCCTTTTGTTACGTAAAGATATGTGTCTGAGGTCATATCTTTATCTTGTTTTAATGACTATAGATAGTATGGAGGATTTTGGAATGAATTTATAATGATGTTAGGAAAATCAGTAAAAAGGGTATGGGGGGATTATTAGTTTGTTAGGTACCTTGTTTATCATCTGACCTTTCAATTGCTATATTCAGAGGAACCGTGTGGGAAAGACCATGACTCAATATAAAAGCAAGACAAAAACCAGTAAAGGTTTTTCTAAAAGGAGGAGTGCCTGTTGTTAGAAATTATTGATCTTACAAAGAAGTTCAAACAACAAACAGTAGTTAATAAGATAAATATGTATTTGGAAGAGGGAGAAATTGTTGGGCTGCTTGGACCTAATGGTGCAGGTAAAAGCACGACCATCTCAATGATTTCATCTTTGTTAGAGCCTACAAGTGGTG
The DNA here is from genome assembly GCF_000321185.1 of Bacillus sp. AP8. Lineage (NCBI taxonomy): Bacteria > Bacillati > Bacillota > Bacilli > Caryophanales > Bacillaceae > Bacillus > Bacillus sp. AP8. The sequence goes on along the minus strand of NZ_CAPG01000064.1, from coordinate 23,801 downwards.
ATGTTCAACTAGACGGTAAGAGCACGATTAAGCAGCCACAAAAATTACGTAATATTTTGGGAGTTGTTCCACAAGAAATTGCACTGTATCACGAGTTATCAGCTAAGGAAAATTTAATGTTTTTCGGGAGAATCCATAATTTATCTGGTAAGGAATTACATGATCGTGTAGCGGAAGTATTAGAAATCATTGGTTTAACAGATCGACAAAAAGATATTGTGAAAACTTTTTCGGGTGGAATGAAGCGAAGACTCAATATCGGTATTGCTTTATTGCATAATCCAAAATTTATTATTATGGATGAACCGACAGTAGGGATCGATCCACAGTCTCGAAATTATATATTAGAAACTGTTAAAATGTTAAATCGCGAACGAAATATCACTGTTCTTTATACGAGCCATTACATGGAAGAAGTGGAGTTTTTATGTAATCGGATTTATATTATGGACTATGGTGAGATCATTGCTTCAGGTACAAAAGATGAAATTAAACATGTGCTTTCGTCAGAGAATACAGTGGAAGTTAAGCTTCAAAAGCCTTCGAAGGCTTTTGAAGAAGCTCTTCTTGCTTCTAATGATATAAGAAGTGTGACGGTGCAAGATACTGTTATGACAATAATCGCCTCTAAAAATGTTAATATCCTTTCTGTCCTCATTCCATTATCTGAAGAGTTTGGAGTATCTTTTCTTTCTTTTGAAGTAAAAAATCCAACTCTTGAAGATGTGTTTTTACATTTAACTGGGCGAGTGCTTCGAGACTAGGAGGGATTATATGTTTTTTCAGCTTATAAAAAAAGATTTATTAATACTGATTCGAAATAAGCATGTACTCATTACACTACTAATCATGCCAATCGTTTTGATTTCTATTCTTGGTTTTGCCTTAGGGGGACTAATGGATAATGAAACATCTGCAATTAAGGCAGAAGTTTATCTTATTGAACATGGTTCTGAAGAAAAAGACTTGAATCAATTTATATCAGAAGTACAGCAATCATCTAATCTACCTGAAGAAGCTAAAAAGTCGATTTCGGAAGTAGCCAAGCGAATTTTACCTATAAAAATGCTGAAAGAAAAAGTGTTGAATAATGATGGATTGAAGAAAAATATTAAGTTTCATGTAGCTAAACCGAGTGAGTTAAATAAAATCAAAAATAATAACAGCGTTTCAGCAATTATTGAGGTTCCAGATCAATTTACGTTGAATTTTCTCAGGAAAATCATATTAAATGAAGAGAAAATGCCGAAACTTTTGGTATTGAGAAATGAAGGGAAAGAAGTATCAGCGGCAATATTAGAAGAGATATTGACAGACTTTCAAGAGCAATATGCTTTTTCTAGTATTCTAGAAAAAGAAAAAATAATGGTTAAGGATTTAACGAATATTACTCCTATTAACATTTCTAAAGAGACTGTTAACAACGTTCCATCTATAAATGCTGCTACCTATTACACAATTGGTATGAGTACGATGTTTGTGATGTATGTCGCTTCTCTGTTGGCTTCGTTTGCTTTACAAGAAAAACAGCTGCATCTGTATAATCGAATTGTATTAAGTAACCTTCCTTCTTGGATGTATTTAGAAAGTACGTTTGTATCAGGAATCATTGTAGGATGCATTCAACTTTGCATTCTATATGGTGTATCTACCCTCTTATTTGATGTGAGTATTCCTAATATTCCATCGTTTTTATTAATCACGTTTATACTTTCTGTTGGAATTGGCGGATTTACAGTCTTATTGACCGCTATTAGCTATAGGGCTAATAAAGAGACTGTTGCTAATGTTTTCTCGAACTTTTTTGTGTCGATTTTCGCTTTTCTAGGTGGGAGTTTTGTACCCATTAGTTCTTTTCCTGATTGGTTTCAAACGATGGGAAGTTATACAATAAATGGTGCCGCATTAAAGGCTTATATGAAAATGATGCAAGGCTTCGATGTTTCTGGATTTAGCAGTCAACTAATTACCATGTTATTGTATGGCTGTTTGTTATTTATGATCGCCGTCCTCATTTTTCCAAGAAGGGGGGAGGCGTAGTCATGTTAGGAATCTTACTAGTTAAATTTCGGTTAATAATGCGAAATCCATGGTCCTTTATTATATCAACGGTTTCTATTATTGCTTTTGCTTATTTGTTAGGGGCGAATATTTCTAATAAAGTCGAAGTTCCGGTTTATTCTGAACTTCCCAAAAATCAGTCGGTAGAGATGATAGATATACTGAATAAATCAAATTCGTTTCAATATAAAATATATAAGGAAACTGAAGCAGTTCAAAGAGTAGAAGAGAACAAAAGTGAGCTTGCAGTTGGATTGAAAGATGGTGAGGCCGTCATTGTAGCAAGCTCTAAAGGGAAGAATGAACAATTAATAGGGTATGAAGTATCAAAGGCGTATATGAATCTGATGAAAAAAGAAATAGTACTAAAAAATGCTGCCTCTGTACCAACTATCAATCAAAAAAATCTTGAAAAGAAGCTAGATAATCTCGAAGATTATAATGTGTTTAAAATTGAGAAAAAGGGATTTAAAGCTTCAGATACTTTAGTTTATGATTCTAGACTACAATCTATTTTTGGTTTTGCTTTATTCTTTTCTATTTTTACAATTGCTTTTAATGTAGTTACGATTTTAATAGAGAAGCAAGAAGGTGTCTGGAATCGAATGTTATTATCGCCACTTAAAAAATGGAAGATGTATACGAGTAATTTACTGTATGCATTCATAATAGGATATGCACAAATAGCGATTGTCTTTTTTATATTTCGATTTGGCTTAGGGATTAGCTTTTATGGAGCTTTCGGAAAAACGTTATTCATTTTAGTACCATATGTGTTTTGTATCATTGCTTTAACATTGTTAATTGCCGCTCTTGTAAAAACTATGCAGCAATTTAATGTCATGATTCCTCTTGTGGCCGTTAGTATGGCTATGATTGGTGGTGCCTACTGGCCGCTAGAAATTGTCACGTCTGATACAATTCTCACTTTATCCAAAATTGTGCCACTTACTTATGCTATGGAAGCATTAAAAGGAGCTACAGTATATGGTCATAGTTGGGATGCGCTAATTTTTCCAACAAGTATCATGCTTCTAATGGGAGTAGTAATGATTGGTTTAGGAATTAAAGTGATTGACCGTAAATAATGAAAAAGCTTAAATCGGTGGGAGTTTGATTCCCGCCGATTTGTTTTTGGATGATCTATCCGCTCTTGCCTGCTCCCATAAGAAGGATCGAACCTTGCGCTCCGTTCGACCTTTTTTGTTCGTTTTATTCACTGAACGTATTTAAAAACAATAATCTTTTAGAAAACAGCCTATTGGAAAAACGAGACGAAAAAAATAGAAATTTACTAGTTTAAGATAGACTCTCTTTGACCACAATGGATGGTATGAAAGGGAGTGGAGTAAATGAATAAAAAATATTATTCGCTATTTTATATTGTGTTATTATGCTTAGCAACGATTGTAAGTTTATATATACCTAAATCTGAAAGTGTACTAGCTTCTGAAGAAGCTGTGGTTATTCCTAATGAAGCAATCCGTCTTCGTATTTTGGCTAATAGTGATAGTGACGAAGATCAAGCTGTGAAAAGAGCTATCCGTGATGAAGTGAATGCGAATATAACTGAATGGGTTAAAGATTTAACTTCTCTTGACGAAGCGAGAAGAGTGATAAACAATCATTTACCTGATATACAAAATATTGCAGATCGCTATGTAAAAGAGCATGGTTTGTCTCAAGCGGTTTCAGTTGAATTTGGACAAGCGAAATTTCCAACGAAGCTTTATGGACAGTATTTATATCCAGCAGGTGAATATGAAGCGATTGTTATAAAAATTGGTGAAGCAAAAGGAGCTAATTGGTGGTGTGTACTCTTTCCACCTTTATGTTTTTTAGATTTTTCAAATGGTACGGCTGTTGTAAACACCCCGATGGAGGATTCGGAGGAACAAAAGAATTTAGTAGATAAGAAACCTATTAATCTTGACCAAGAAGAAGTCGAAAAAAAGCAAGCTGAACCTATAAATGAAAAGAAAAAAGAGGAACCTGAAGTAGAAGTGGTCAAGAATCATTCTGTCAAAAAGGAAGCAGATCAGCCGTTGTACACAGAACAAGATGAGGAAACGCAAGTCTTAGAGAAGAGATTGTTTATTGTAGACGTGTTAAAAAGACTATTTAATGAATAAGGAAATATTTTTTTAGATGGAATCATTTAATCGTAAACAAGAGTAAGAAAAGCTTGTGGATAATTTTATTTAAAAATGTCTATCAGCTTTTTTGTTTTTTCTACTAAATATAAACAAGCCAACATATAAATAGTAGAAAAAATAATAGGAGTGCTGTTTATGTTGATTGTAAGAAAAGGAGAAGAGATCGATTATCCAGTTATTAAAGAGTTTATTTCTAAATCGGAAGCCAGTTATATTGAAAAGTCTCTATTTGTAATGGTAGAGAACATGCAGAAGAAGCTTGTAGGAGTAGTGGGGATACAAACTTTTTCGGATATTGGCTTGTTACGTTCCCTGGTGCTTTCTAGGCATTTTCCCGCTGAAAAACTACCAATTCTTATAGAAAAAGTGTTATTGTTGGCTAGAGAAAGTCAGTGCCAATTTTTATATTTAGCAACAAATAAAGAAAAAAGTATTCCGTTGTTTCAGGCGTTTGGTTTTTCGCGAATAGAAACAGAGCTATTACCAGAAGCTTTAAAGTTATCAACAGACCTAGTTCAATTTGCTCAAAAAAAAGAGGTTACTTTTATGTGGAAAACTCTATAGTTATTAAGTATATCCACATAATTATCCACAATATTAAAGTTATTATCCACAAAATGTGGATAAGAATCTAATTTATACACAAAATTCCGCATTGTTAATGTTTGTTTCTACTATTAAGGTGTAATAGAATAGAAAATGTATATAGAGAGAAGGGTTATTAATAAGTGACTATTTAGCTACATTTTTGAACCTTTAAACTATAAAGAGATTGGAATAGAGTTAGAATTCCAATTCAGCAGATGGTATAATAAGTAACTTGATTTATATATAGAAGGTGTACAAATTGAAAACAATCTTATGGAAAGTGGATAATGTGATTGATGATTTCTCACAAATACAAGCAGCTGCAGCTTTGTTAAAAGAGAATGAAGTAGTCGCATTTCCTACTGAAACAGTATATGGCTTAGGAGCAAATGCGAAAAGTGATGACGCAGTTAGAAAGATTTTTGAAGCCAAAGGTCGTCCGAGTGATAATCCTTTGATTATTCATATTGCAAACCAAAAGCAAATAGAAGAGTTAGTTGAGCAAATTCCACCAGTTGCACAGCAATTAATGGATGCTTTTTGGCCAGGTCCTTTAACGCTTATTTTTCGAAAAAAAGGTGGCTTATCACAGGTGGCTACAGCAGGTCTGGATACGGTTGCTATTCGGATGCCAGATCACCCAGTAGCTCATGCTATTATAGAAGCAGCTGGATTACCGATAGCAGCACCAAGTGCGAATTTATCTGGTAAACCAAGTCCAACGACAGCACAACATGTCGAAAAAGACTTATCTTCTCGAATAAGCGGTATAGTGGATGGGGGAGAAACGGGTGTTGGTGTTGAGTCGACAGTTGTAGACTGTACAGAAGAGATTCCAATTATTTTGCGTCCAGGTGGAGTAACGAAAGAGCAAATCCAGGATGTAATAGGTGAAGTTAAAGAAGATCAGGCGTTACATAATATTACGGAGGCGCCAAAATCCCCTGGAATGAAGTATACACATTATGCACCAGAGGCTACGTTTATTTTATTAGATGGAAGCAAAGAGTTCATTCAAAGAATGATTGATGATAAAAAAGCAACAGGCGCAAGAGTGGGAATATTAACAACAAAAGAACGTGAACATGATTATTCTGCTGATGAAGTAATCGTTTGTGGAAGCAGACAGCAGCTTTCAACTGTAGCGGCTGGAATTTATGATGCTTTACGTGAATTTAATGAACGTGAGGTAGACGTGATTTTCGGTGAAACGTTTAGTCGAGAAGGAATTGGTGACGCAATCATGAATCGATTGGTGAAAGCGGCAGGCCATACCATTCTTAAGGAAGAAAAGAATTGAGTCGGACAATTTCATGAATGTGTAAAAGAAACTTCTATTTTTTCTTGGACGGGCATATGTATAGATAGCACGTCCGAGGAGGTAGAAGTTTTTGAATACATGGGCTGGTGAATTTTTAACGCTATTTTTAATGGCGTTCGCACTCGGTATGGACTCATTTTCTGTAGGACTAGGTATGGGAATGTTTAAACTAAGGCTAAGACAGATTGCTCTCATTGCCTTGACAGTTGGCTTCTTCCATATCCTAATGCCACTATTAGGTATGATTACTGGACGTTTCCTTTCCGATCAATTTGGGGTATTCGCAACATATGCTGGTGGTCTATTGTTAGTGCTACTTGGAATTGGTATGTTTATATCAGGATTAAAAGGAGAAAAAGATTCGTTCATAGCTCCAATTGGAATGGGTTTAATCATATTTGCGACAAGTGTTAGCTTAGACAGTTTTTCAGTTGGTTTAACACTAGGAATTTATGGTGCGCGAACGATATTGGCGATTACATTATTTGGCTTAATGGCAACCATCTTAACACTACTTGGTTTATTAATTGGAAGAAAAGTTCAGGGACTATTGGGGATTTATAGTCAGGTTATTGGTGGAAGTGTATTATTTGCTTTTGGAATAAAGCTATTGTTTCCTTTATAGATTATGAATTAAAAGTTTTTCACTGCTTTATTAGTCACGTAGTTTGTTTGCTGTTGATACATGTAAAAGTAGATGAGTAAGACGTGAGAAAGTAAGTTTAAGAAAAAATAAAATAGTATCGTATAAAATTGAATAACCCCAAATGTAGGAGAAAGCGTAAGGGTGTTTAGGAGGTGATGTACAATCACTTTTTAGGCAGCCTCTTTATTTTTTGCTACGAGATCACCAAAAGTAATGTATATGACGACATTGGTAAACCTTAGTTAGATAATACGATTTTGCTGGCTCTTTATCTGTATAGATATAAATACCTATATAAGAGAATCGTAAATAAATTATGTTTGTATTTTTTTACATTTATGGTACTTTAAGATTATATTTAAAAAAGATGCCATAAGTGAAGATTTTTGTAGAATTATCATTGTAGAAAATTGTCAAAATATTTTATAATAAAGTCGAAGGGAGGGAATTCTGTGACTCAAGTATTATTTGTTTGCACTGGAAACACATGTAGAAGTCCTATGGCTGAAGCGCTACTTAATCAACAAAAGCTTCCAGGTGTCGCGGTGAAATCCGCGGGAATATATGCTACTAATGGCCAGTCTGCTTCCCGATATGCAATAGAAGTACTGAATGACCACAATATTTACCATCAGCATTCATCAAGTATATTAACTGAACAAGATGTTGAATGGGCTACATATATATTAACGATGACAAATTCTCATAAAGCGATTATTGAAGATCTTTATCCACAACACAAAGAAAAAGTATTTACTTTAAAAGAATATGTTCAGGGGAATGAAGGACATGATGTGTTAGATCCTTTCGGAGGTACTAAAAGACATTATGAAGAAACCTTTGCAGAATTAGCTAATCTAGTTATGCTTTTATCCAAAAAAATGAAAGGTTAGTTAATGGGGAACGTAGGAGGAGAAATTGTGGCGGAGAAAAGGAAGAAGTATAAGTTTGGATTAAGGAAGAAATTGGCTTTATTTATAACAATTGTAGCTATTATTACATACTCTACTAGTGGTTTTTTTATTTATATATTATATCCGATGTTTTTTAAAAGCTTGAATGAAGTATTATTTACAATCGGCACGCTAGCATTAGGGATTATTTGGTCAGGGATTATTGCTTATATTGCTGCGGGATTTATTATCAAGCCTTTACAAAAGTTAGAAATGTTGGCAATACAAGCGTCCCAAGGTGATATAAAGGATGACTTAGAAATTTCTAAAACAGATGATGAAATTCGTTCGCTAGGTATCGCGTTTAACAATATGTTAGTTAATCTCCGAGATATGGTTCAAAGTATTGATAATAATTTTAAACAAACAAATGAAAAGGTATTAACCATTTCGGAGGCATCTACGACGGCAGCTGAGCAGGCTGAGAGCATAAGTCGAACTATAACAGAGATTTCATTAGGTGCAGATAATTCAGCTGTATCTATCCAAAATACAGCTGAATCTGTGGAAGAAATCATTTCAATAGCGAAGGTTGTTCAAGATAAAGCACGTACTTCTGCAGAAACGTCAGATGAGATGGTATCAGATCTTTTAAAAAGTAAAGATGTTGTTCATTCACTTATATCAGGAATCCAAAGGTTAGCTCAAGAGAATCAGGATTCTTTATCTGCTGTTAAACGATTAGAAGAAAATGCGAAGAAGGTTGAACAAATAATTCAACTTGTTGGGGATATCGCAGCTCAAACGAATTTATTAGCATTGAATGCTTCGATAGAGGCTGCGAGAGCTGGGGAGCATGGAAAAGGTTTTGCGGTTGTTGCGGAAGAAGTTCGTTTACTCGCGGATGAAAGTGGGAAAGCTGTACAAGGTATCTCTACATTGATTCAGAATATCCAATTGGATGTTCAAGGTGTAGTGAAACAGATTAGTGATCAGGTTCTAATCGCGAATAAAGAAGCGGATAAAGGGAATGCTACAAATGCCATTATTGAAGAGATGACTGTAACAGTTCACAAAGTGGCGGAAGAAGTTAAAGATATTACTAATTTAGTTGATCGCCAAATGGAAAGTATAGAGCATACTTCTATGCAGTCACAAGAGGTAGCTGCCATTGCAGAAGAAACATCTGCTGGCGCAGCTGAAGTTGCATCAGCTACACAAGAACAAGCAAAAGTAATTGAGCATGTTGAACAATTAACGATAGAATTACAAGGTCAAGCAGATAAACTAAAACAAACTATTACTCGTTTTCATTGGTAAATGATAAAAAGAGGGTGTTAGATGAACATTGCTAACATTCTCTTTTTAGTCTAGAAAAATTCTATTTTAGAACGATAGAGTTATTTGAAGATGTATTCAATCTTTTTTTATTGAGATAATTACATTAGAATAAGAAATAAGTGATTGTACTTTAGGAATGAATACACAATAAGGAGAAGATCAAAATGAAAGTTGCAATAGCTTCAGATCATGGTGGAGTTAATATTAGAAAAGAAATCATCGCATTAATGGAAGAAATGGGTATTCAATATGAAGATTTTGGCTGTGAAAATGGTTGTTCTGTTGACTATCCAGATTATGCTTTACCAGTAGCTCAAAAAGTGGCAAACGGAGAATTTGATAAAGGAATTCTTGTATGCGGTACAGGAATAGGTATGAGCATCGCAGCAAACAAAGTAAAAGGAATCCGTTGTGCCTTAGTTCATGACACATTTAGTGCTAGAGCTACAAGAGAACATAATGATTCTAATATGTTAGCACTAGGAGAGCGTGTGATCGGTCCTGGTCTTGCTAGAGATATTGCGAAAATTTGGTTAACGACTGATTTTGAAGGTGGTCGTCACGAGAATCGAGTTAATAAAATCAAGGCGATTGAGAATTCAGATCCTTCTTTGTAGGAGGTTGGAAATATGACGGAAGAGCAAATGTCTTCAATTGATTTAGAAGAAATTAGACAACAATTACACGCTGTATTGACTGATTTGAAAGCACATTCGGAATTTCATCGATGTAAGTTATTAGTTATTGGATGCAGCACAAGTGAAGTAATAGGTAAGCATATTGGAACTTCTGGTACGATGCAAGTGGCAGAAGTAATTTATCAAACCGTAATGAATTTCATTCAAGAGCATAAGTTATTCGTTGCCTTTCAGTGTTGTGAACATTTAAATCGAGCTTTGGTTATGGAAGCAACTACTATGAATGAATATCGTTACGAGGAAGTTTCTGTTACACCTGTAAGAACAGCTGGAGGAGCATTGGCTTCATATGCATACCGACATTTAAATAATCCAGTTGTTGTTGAACATATCGTTGCAGATGCGGGCGTTGATATAGGTGATACTTTTATTGGTATGCACATAAAACATGTTGCTGTACCTGTTAGACCGAAAAGCAATATAGTTGGAAAAGCTCATGTAACGATGGCTGTCTCACGACCTAAGCTAATTGGTGGCGTGAGAGCTGTATATGAATTGAAGGAAAAATGATATAGTAATGTATGTAAGAAAAGGGTGTCGTGCAAAAGCCAAACTTTTGAGACACTCTTTTTTTACAGGATATATATTTGTTTTATTTAAAATTAATGGAATCCTACTTTTATTTGAGTAATTATGCTTTTGTAGCAACACCTTATAACGAATGATATTGGAGTTAATATATACATTGTTCGTCATTTAATATAAAAAGTATATATTTTTGAACAAATAAACTATATACTACCAACAATTTACCGAACATGGTAAAATAAAGTTGAATTTTCAAAAAAATCGGGTTGTAAAAGTAAAATGCTAGATGGATGGTCAAAGTAATAGGAGGATGGCAATGGAAAATCTAATCAAACAAGATCCACAAGTGTATGAAGTAATTCAAAAAGAATTAAAGCGTCAAAGAACTAAAATTGAGCTTATCGCGTCAGAAAACTTTGTGAGTGAAGCAGTAATGGAAGCACAGGGTTCTGTATTAACTAATAAATACGCTGAAGGCTATCCAGGTCGTCGCTATTATGGTGGTTGTGAACATGTTGACGTTGTAGAGGATTTTGCAAGAGATCGCGCGAAAGAGATTTTTGGTGCTGAGTATGTTAACGTTCAACCTCACTCAGGTGCTCAAGCTAATATGGCGGTATATTTTACATTACTAGAGCCTGGCGATACAGTTCTTGGTATGAATCTTTCACACGGTGGACATCTAACTCATGGAAGTCCAGTTAATTTTAGTGGAGTATTGTATAACTTTGTTGAGTATGGTGTAGATAAAGTAACACATCGAATTGATTATGCAGATGTGCTAGAGAAAGCTAAACAACATAAACCAAAGTTAATCGTGGCAGGTGCCAGTGCCTATCCTCGTGCGATCGACTTCAAGAAATTTAGAGAAATTGCAGATGAAGTTGGAGCATACTTAATGGTTGATATGGCACATATAGCTGGGTTAGTGGCTGCTGGATTACATCAAAATCCTGTTGAATACGCGGATGTTGTTACAACAACCACTCACAAAACACTACGTGGTCCACGTGGTGGAATGATTCTATGTAAAGAAGAACTAGGTAAAAAAATTGATAAATCGATTTTTCCTGGAATTCAAGGCGGCCCATTAATGCATGTTATTGCTGCTAAGGCTGTTGCTTTTGGAGAAGTCTTACAAGATTCATTTAAACAATATGCTGAAAACATCATTAAAAACGCTAGTCGTCTTGCCGAGGCTCTAAAAAGAGAAGGTTTCCAACTTGTATCTGACGGAACAGATAATCATTTATTATTAGTAGATGTTCGTACGGTAAATCTTACAGGTAAAGTAGCGGAGCACGTTCTTGATGAGGTTGGTATTACAGTTAACAAAAACACAATTCCATTCGATCCAGAAAGCCCATTTGTGACTAGCGGAATCCGTATCGGTACAGCCGCTGTAACTTCTAGAGGGTTTACAGAAGAAGATATGGATGAAATCGCTAGTATTATCGGCTTAGCTTTGAAAAATCCAGAAGATCAAACTTCTTTAACAGAAGCTTCAAAACGAGTAGAAGCACTTTCAAGTAAGTACGAGCTTTATCCAACTTTTTAATATAAGTTTAACTACTAAGTACGACACCCTATAAAAAAAGGAGGTCTACTTAGTAGTTTTTTATTGAATACGACTATTCCATATTGGCATCTTTTCATGATAAAACATGGTATTCTCCGCTATTGTTCTTTCTTTATGCATTTTAGCTTTTCTGATTCTAATGGTTTGATTTGAATAGTAAATTGTAAATAATAGTTATGAGCATTAATTGCAAATTCATGATTGTTTAATTCGATATTTTAAAGTTTTTCTAACAGTATGGTGAAGTTTATTGCTCATTGTCTCTTTTTTATGTAGAATGAACAGAAGTGTGTTTTTTAAGGAAAAATATTTTAAAATAGAAAAGGAGCGATCCTTCATGGCGAAAGTTTATGTATTCGATCACCCATTAATTCAACACAAGCTAACATATATTCGTGATGAGAAAACAGGTACGAAAGATTTTCGTGAGCTTGTAGACGAGGTTGCAACTCTTATGGCATTTGAAATTACACGTGATATGCCTTTAGAAGAAGCTGAAATTAATACACCTGTATGTACGACTAAATCTAAAGTGTTATCTGGTAAAAAAATCGGTATTGTTCCTATTCTACGTGCGGGTATCGGTATGGTAGATGGTATTCTTAAGCTTATTCCAGCTGCTAAAGTTGGGCATATCGGTTTATACAGAGATCCAAAAACGTTACTACCAGTTGAATATTATGTAAAATTGCCAAGTGATGTAGAAGAAAGAGATTTCATTGTAGTAGATCCAATGCTAGCAACTGGTGGTTCTGCAATCGAAGCAATCCACTCTTTGAAGAAGCGTGGCGGAAAAAATATTAAATTTATGTGTTTAATTGCGGCTCCTGAAGGAGTAGAAGCTCTTAAAGAAGCACATCCAGATGTAGATATTTATATTGCAGCTCTAGATGAAAAATTAAATGAAAAAGGCTATATTGTTCCTGGATTAGGCGATGCAGGAGACCGTTTATTCGGAACAAAATAGAATAGGTGAATAGCATGACCCAGCGTATTAAGGTAATGACAATTTTTGGGACAAGACCCGAAGCTATCAAGATGGCTCCGTTAGTGTTAGAGCTTCAAAATCAATCTCAGCATTTTGAGTCGATTGTAACCGTAACTGCGCAGCACCGACAAATGCTGGATCAAGTACTAGAGATATTTTCAATCCAACCTGACCATGACTTGAATATCATGAAAGACAGACAAACCTTGATTGATGTAACCACACGTGGTCTTGAAGGATTGGACAAAGTAATGAAAGAAGTGAAGCCAGATATCGTTCTTGTACATGGAGATACGACGACTACATTTATTGCGGCACTTGCGGCATTTTATAACAAAATCGTTGTAGGACATGTAGAAGCTGGTTTAAGAACATGGAATAAATACTCACCATATCCAGAAGAAATGAATCGTCAGTTAACAGGGGTAATGGCAGATATCCATTTCTCTCCTACTCCTAAGTCAGCTGAAAATCTTTTAAATGAAAACAAAGATAAAGAAACGATTTTCATTACTGGGAATACAGCCATTGATGCTTTATCAACGACTGTTTCAAAAGAGTATACGCATCCTGTTTTAGAAAAGTTAGGCAATGATCGCTTAATTCTTTTAACAGCACATCGTCGTGAAAACCTAGGTCAACCGATGAGAAATATGTTTAAGGCAGTTAAACGTATTGTGGAAGAGCACGATGATGTACAAGTGATTTATCCTGTTCATTTAAATCCTGTCGTTCGTGAAATTGCAGACGAGGTACTAGGTAATGATCCTCGAATCCAATTAATTGAGCCTTTAGATGTTCATGACTTCCACAATTTTGCAGCAAGAGCTCATTTAATTCTAACGGATTCAGGCGGCGTACAAGAAGAAGCTCCTTCTCTTGGAGTACCAGTACTAGTATTGAGAGATACAACTGAACGTCCAGAAGGTATCGAAGCTGGTACATTGAAATTGGCTGGTACAGAAGAAGAAACAATCTATAGTTTGGCAAAAGAATTATTAACAAATGAACAAGCATATGAAGCGATGGCTAAAGCGGCAAATCCGTACGGTGATGGAAATGCTTCTAAACGAATCGCTGAAGCAATTCGTTTCTATTTTAAAGAAATAGAGCATGCACCAGAACCATATAATCCATTGATTAAAAAATGATAGTTTTACTTATTCTAGATAGGAAGATGATGTAACAAGGTTTACTTTAAACCTTGTGAGGTATCTATCTAAATAAGATTTACTAATCTATTGTATATCCAAGGCAGCGAAAATGTAATTATCCATTACAATTTTCGCTGCCTTTTTTGTGTATTAAATGCATATATCCCTTTTTAAGAGTAAAGATATGTTTAAAAGGAGGTGATGAGCACGAAAAGATTCATACTATTATCCATGCTTCTAGTTTGGAGCTATTCCTTAGATGTATCAGCAGAGAAATCATATCTTTCATTGGATAGCCAACAGAAAGATTTAGAGCAAATAAAAGCAATTGTATTATTTAACTCTGCTCAAAGGAACATTTATATCTATTTGAAAAGATATCCCGAAATAAAAATAAGAAAGAAATTTCAATATGTGTTAGATGGCTTTTCTATAGAAGGAACTCGAAAAGATATTCAAGCTTTACAAGCGGCAATAGGTAATACATACATACATGAAGTGGCGAATTATAGAAACACACTAGATGAAAGTGTTCCTTTTATCGGTGGAAAAGAAATCAGAGGTTTATTTGATAAGAATAATAAAAGATTAACCGGAAAAGGAGTGAAAATTGGGATTATCGATACAGGGATTGATTATAATCATCCAGATTTAAAGGCATCTTATCGGGGAGGAAAGGATTTAATAGACAATGACAATGATCCAATGGAGACAAGAGGAAACAAACATTTAGCCACGTACCACGGCACACATGTCGCTGGGATAATTGCAGCAAATGGTAGAATTCAAGGTATTGCACCTGAAGCGGAAATATACGCCTATCGAGCTCTTGGTGCAGGAGGAAGAGGGGATAGTGAAAGTGTTTTGTTAGCGATTGAAGAAGCGATTCAAGATCAAATGGATGTTATTAACTTATCGCTAGGTAATAGTATAAACGGTCCTGATTTGCCACTTACTCTTGCGCTAAATAAAGCTGTAGAGCATGGTGTTGTTGCGGTGGTTTCAACGGGGAATTCAGGGCCAAAGGAATGGACTGTTGGATCACCCGGTACATCTTCGAAAGCGATATCAGTTGGTGCATCATCTCCCCCTATTAAAATTCCATATCTTCAAGTTGGTTATGGACAGCAAGTAAAGAGTATAGAGCTGAAACAAGTTTTTGGAGCAGAAAAATGGTCATCCCGTTCTTTTGAAACAATAATATATGTAAGGACACTATCTGAATATAAAAAAATGGATGTACAAGGCAAGGTTGTTTTAATTGAAAAAGGAAAGATTCCAATAGAAAAAATGATTAAATTAGCTAAGAAAGAGAGAGCGAAGGCGATAATTGTTTTTAATAATAAGGAAGGCCATTTTATAACAGGATTAATGGAACAAGTGGATATACCAGCAGTAACGATTTCAGGTAAAGCTGGTCGATATTTAAGGGAACTGTCTTTACAGAAGTCGAACGTCTCTGTTAAGACAGTTTATATGGAAAAGAAAGATCTATTAGCTAGCTTTAGCTCGAGGGGGCCAGTGACCGTTAGCTGGGAAATAAAACCAGATATTGTTGCGCCTGGCATGTTTATTGATAGTACAGTACCAGGAGGTTATTTATCATTACAAGGTACAAGTATGGCAGCACCCCATGTGGCTGGTTCAGCAGCTTTAATAAAGCAAGCTCACCCAGAATGGGGACCAATGGAAATAAAATCTGCGATGATGTCGACAGCCAAACTATTAATGGATGAAAAAGGAGATTTCTATAAAACGTTTGAGCAAGGAGCAGGCAGAATACAAATAAATGAAGCGATCAAAGCGGATACGTTTATATATCCAAGTTCTCTTACCTTTGGAGTATTTGAAGATAAGGCTGGCGAAGAGAAGCGTGTCAAACAACTAACAATAGAGAATAAAAGTAGTAAGACACGTTATTATTCATTTGCTATTCCGAAAGATCAAAAGGGTCTATTGTGGAAGATGCCGTCATCATTCTTATTAAAACCTAGAGAAAAGAAAAATGTGACTTTAGACCTATCTATTCGTTCACACCAAATAAAAAAGGGAATTTATGACGGTTTTATCCATATAAAGGAAGGAACCAAAGGAATCCATATTCCGTATATATTTATAAAGGGTTTACCGGACTATCCCAAAATTATGGGCTTTCATTTCAGCAAAGGGAGAACAAAAGAGACATTTCAGTATGAGATGTACATACCAGGTGGTGGTGATGAATTATCGATCATTTTGTATGAGTTAGAAACTTTTCGTTTTATCGACTGTTTAGATCGTTTAAAACCAGCACCAAGTGGATATATTCAAAGAGAGATTAGGAAGAAGGGTGTTCCAAATAATGGTTTATATCATATGGTTCTCTATTTAAAGAAAGGAGAAGTTAGTGAAGTGTTTCGCAAAATAATCCAATTAGAATAAATATTAATAGAATTTGGTAATTTTGATAAAAGTGTGAACATCTGGGTAAAATGTATGAGCCTATGTTATTTTCCACTATACTCTCATTGACAACCTAAACAGCCTATTGTATTATTACTAAGGGTTTAAATTGAAAGCTTTTTCAAAAAATTTCGTCCAATTAGTTTTTTGTTAGAAAACTTTCATAATTCTTCAAAAAATATCCATATTGTGATGGTGCATTTTGTGAAAAAAATCCCATACCAAGCAATGGCACTAACGTCTGTCGTTGTTTCTCATTTAGTTGGTTCTCTATTAATAGGCGTTTTCGGAGGTAAATGGATTGATTCCAAGCTATCAACCGAGCCGCTCTTTTTAATTATAGGACTTCTTTTAGGGGTTGTTCTTGGATTTTTCGGAATAATTCGTGTACTGAAAGATAAAATTCAAGGAGATTAAAAAATTTATGCCAGATTTGCAGTTCTTGTTTAAAAGACAGCTTAAATACACACTTTATCTAATAGCACTGTATGTATTAGGATGGGGTTTTACAGATTATCAAGCCATTTTTGCTGGTCTTATATTAGGAACAAGTCTAAGTACCTTTAATCAATGGTTATTAGTAAGAAGAACAGTTCTTGTAGGCAAAGCTGCGATCAAAGGGAAAAAAGTAAGGACTATGGGAAGTGCGTTTAGGTTTGCTACAGCAATCTTAGCTACACTTATTTCTGTGGAATACCCAGAGTATTTCAGTATAGTCGGAACCATTTTGGGATTAGTGACAGCTTATGTTGTCATGATTATAGTTTTTTTTATCCATAAATCTAACTCTACTATTTGAGGAAGAGAGGTGAATACTCTTGAATCACGAAGCTCCTATGATGGAATTTGCTGGTTTATATTTTAATCTAGCCAATTGTTTAATGATACTAATTGCATCAGCTATTACGTTCTTAATTGCATTCATTGCAACAAGAAATTTATCCATTAAACCAACAGGTAAACAAAATTTTATCGAATGGGTCTTGGATTTTGTTAAAGGAATTATTAATAGCGCAATGGATTGGAAAACAGGCGGTCGCTTCTTAATGCTTGGTATGACTTTAATTATGTACATATTTATTTCGAATATGTTAGGTCTTCCATTTAGTGTTGTTGTCGGTCATGAACTTTGGTGGAAATCACCAACTGCAGATCCAGCTGTTACATTATCACTATCATTAATGATATTAGCTTTAACGCATTACTACGGAATTAAGATGAGAGGGATGGGTAACTATTCTAAAAGTTATTTACAACCTTTTAGTTTATTTCTACCGCTCAAACTTATTGAGGAATTTGCCAATACGTTAACGTTAGGTCTACGACTTTACGGTAACATTTACGCTGGTGAAGTTTTACTTGGTTTACTAGTTGGTTTAGCAGTGCCGGTAGGTGTTGGTACTGTAGCTGCAGTTATACCAATGATTGCATGGCAAGGTTTCTCCATTTTCGTTGGTGGAGTCCAAGCGTTTATCTTTACAATGTTAACAATGGTTTACTTGTCTCATAAAGTGAGCGATGACCATTAATATAAAATTTATGAAAAAATTAAAACAATAAATAATTTTTAGGAGGATATTTAACATGGGTCTTATAGCAGCTGCAATCGCAATCGGATTAGGAGCAGTAGGTGCAGGTATTGGTAATGGTTTACTTATCTCACGTACAATCGAAGGGATCGCTCGTCAACCTGAACTACGTGGTACATTACAAACTGTAATGTTCATCGGTGTTGGTTTGGTTGAGGTACTTCCAATCATCGCAACAGTTATCGCGTTCATGGTTATCGGTAGATAATTGTTTTAAAGGTATAAATGGCGAAGATCATTACCATTGACCTTCGCCTTTCCTTTATTGTGTCAGTTCATACTAGTATTTAGATAAAGTTATGAAGTAAGGAAATATGATTTTAAAATAATGAATGTGACGATATCATACTCGAATAACTCTTTGAAAGGAGTGAACCAAACGTGTTAACAAATAGTTTTGTTCTTGGAGCAAGTGCTCTTCATTTTAATGCTGGTGATATTATATTCCAGATGCTTTGTTTCCTTGTGTTGCTTGCATTGCTTAAAAAGTTCGCATGGGGTCCGCTTGTCAATATCATGAAACAACGTGAAGAACACGTTGCAAATGAAATTGAAGAAGCTGAAAAAACTCGTGCTGAAGCAAAAAGATATGTAGAAGAACAACGTGAGCTTTTAAAACAATCACGTGAAGAAGCAAAAGCTTTAATTGAAAACGCTAAGAAACAAGGCGAAGCACAACGCGAAGAAATCGTTGTTGCGGCTCGTACTGAAGCTGAGCGTGTGAAAGAAAGTGCTAAACGTGAAATTGAAACAGAAAAAGAAAAAGCTGTTGCGGCTCTTCGTGAGCAGGTCGCTTCTCTATCTGTTTTAATTGCTTCTAAAGTTATTGAAAAAGAGTTATCAGAAGCCGATCAAGAAAAATTAATCAATGAGTATATTAAAGAGGCAGGAGATCAGCTATGAGTAATACAATTGTAGCGAAGCGTTATGCGATTGCTCTTTTAGAAATTGCTAAAGAAAAAAATACTCTTGATCAAATGGCAGAAGAAGTACGTACAGTCCATGATGTTTTCACATCAAATACGGACATTATTACATTCTTGAAGCATCCGAAAGTATCATCTGAACAAAAGAAACAGCTTTTACTTGAGGCTTTTTCTACAGTTTCACAAGATGTGAAAAACACTTTGTTGATTATGGTAGAACGTCATCGAATCGATGAAATTACTCAAATGGCTGCAGATTTTGTTGAATTAGTAAATGATGAGCAATCAGTTGCTGAAGCAAAAGTATATACAATTAGACCACTTACAGAGGAAGAACGTGCAGGAGTATCCTCCGTTTTTGCTGCAAAAGTAGGTAAAAAGTCGTTAAAAATAGAAAATATCGTTGATCGTGATTTAATTGGCGGAATGAAGCTACGCATCGGAAACCGTATTTTTGATGGTAGTATTAGCGGTAAGCTTAATCGTCTAGAACGACAACTATTAACTCAACATTCGTAGATAGGGGTGAATTTCATGGGCATTAAAGCTGAAGAAATCAGTGCGCTGATAAAAAAGCAAATTGAAAACTATCAGTCAGAGATCGAAGTAAGCGATGTAGGTACAGTTATCTCAGTCGGTGACGGTATCGCACGTGTTCATGGTCTTGATAATGTAATGGCTGGAGAACTTGTTGAGTTCTCTAACGGTGTCATGGGTATGGCACAAAACCTAGAGTCAAATAACGTTGGTATCGTTATTCTTGGACCTTTCAAAGAAATTCGTGAAGGTAGTGACGTTAAACGTACAGGTCGCATCATGGAAGTTCCTGTAGGTGAAGAATTAATCGGACGTGTAGTAAATCCATTAGGTCAACCAGTTGATGGATTAGGTCCTATTAACACTACTAAAACTCGTCCTATTGAAAGTCCAGCAACAGGAGTAATGGATCGTAAATCAGTTGATCAACCGTTACAAACAGGTATTAAAGCGATTGATGCCCTAGTACCTATTGGACGTGGTCAACGTGAGTTAATCATCGGTGACCGTCAAACAGGTAAAACATCTGTAGCAATCGATACAATTTTGAACCAAGCTGACCAAGATATGATTTGTATTTATGTAGCAATCGGTCAAAAAGAATCTACAGTTCGTTCAACTGTTGAAACACTTCGTAAAAATGGTGCATTAGATTACACAATCGTTGTAACAGCTTCTGCATCTCAACCAGCTCCATTATTATTCTTAGCTCCATATGCTGGGGTGGCTATGGGTGAAGAATTTATGTTTAATGGTAAGCACGTGTTAATCGTATACGATGATTTATCAAAACAAGCAGCAGCTTATCGTGAACTTTCATTATTATTACGTCGTCCTCCAGGCCGTGAAGCATTCCCAGGGGATGTATTCTACTTGCACTCACGTCTTTTAGAGCGTGCAGCTAAATTGAATGATTCTCTAGGTGGAGGTTCTATTACAGCACTTCCATTCGTTGAAACGCAAGCAGGGGATATCTCAGCTTACATTCCAACAAACGTAATCTCAATTACGGACGGACAAATTTTCTTACAATCTGATTTGTTCTTCTCAGGTGTACGTCCAGCGATTAACGCAGGTCTTTCTGTATCACGTGTAGGTGGATCAGCACAAATTAAAGCAATGAAAAAAGTTGCAGGTACATTACGTCTTGATCTAGCTTCTTTCCGTGAATTAGAAGCATTTGCTCAGTTCGGTTCAGATCTTGATAAAGCAACTAAAGCTAAGCTTGACCGTGGTGCTCGTACAGTAGAAGTACTAAAACAAGATTTAAATAAACCGCTTAAAGTTGAGAAGCAAGTTATGATTCTTTATGCTTTAACAAAAGGTCATTTAGATGATATTCCAGTAACAGACGTTCGTCGCTTCGAAGCAGAATTCTTAAGCTGGTTAGATACAAACCACACTGAATTGTTAGATGAAATTCGTACGACTGGTAACTTGCCAAAAGACGATGCAATGGTAGCAGCCATTACTGAATTCAAGAAAACATTCGTTGTTTCTGCATAATATCTAACAATTTGAAAAGGGTGGTGAGAAAGAATGGCATCTTTACGTGATATTCAGTCTCGTATTACATCTACCAAAAAGATGAGTCAAATCACTAAAGCTATGGAAATGGTGTCTGTCTCTAAATTGAATCGCGCCGAGTTAAATGCAAAAGCATTTGTACCTTATATGGAAAAGATTCAAGAGGTAGTCGCTAATATCGCTGTAGGAGCTTCGGGGGTAAAACACCCTATGTTAGTTTCACGTCCAGTTAAAAAAACAGGTTATATTGTTATTACATCTGACCGTGGATTAGCTGGATCATACAACAGTAGCGTGATCCGTCAAGTCTTTCAAACAATTAAGCAACGCCACAAATCTGAAGATGAATATGCAATTATTGCAATAGGTCGTATGGGTAGAGATTTCTTTAAAGCTCGTAATATGAATGTAGTTCTTGATATTACAGGCGTTTCTGATCAACCTACTTTTGATGATTTAAGTAATATTACGAAGCAAACAGTTAATATGTTTGCTGATGGAACATTCGATGAATTGTATATGACTTATAATCACTTCGTGAATAAGATTACTCAAGAAGTTACAGAGAAGAAACTACTTCCTTTATCGGATATAGCTACTTCTTCAAAACTGGTATCTTATGAATTCGAACCTTCAGCTGAAGAGATTTTGGAAGTGTTACTTCCTCAATATGCGGAAAGCTTAATCTATGGTGCAATTTTAGATGGAAAAGCGAGTGAGCATGCAGCACGTATGACAGCGATGAGAAGTGCGACAGATAATGCACATGACATTATCGGAAGCCTTTCATTGGTATACAACCGTGCTAGACAAGCTGCGATTACACAAGAAATTACTGAAATTGTTGGTGGCGCAGCAGCATTAGAATAGATAATGATTGAATGAGAGAAGAGACTTCGGCCTTCGACTTATTTCAAAATATAGATCGTGTTTTAAAAGTAATGATAGGAGGGAAAACGATGAATAAAGGACACATTTCTCAAGTAACGGGTCCGGTTATTGATGTAAAGTTTGAAAGTGGAAAACTTCCTCAACTTTACAACGCATTAGTAGTAACAAATGCAGCTACTGGCGATACTTTAACACTAGAAGTTGCCCTTCATTTAGGTGATGATACAGTTCGTACTGTTGCGATGGCTTCTACTGACGGTATCACTCGTGGAGCTGAGGTTGTAGATACTGGTGCTCCTATTTCAGTACCAGTAGGAGATGTAACACTAGGACGCGTGTTTAACGTATTAGGTGACAATATTGATTTGTTCGATCCACTTCCTGCAGATGTAAGAAGAGATCCAATTCATAGACAAGCTCCAACATTTGAGCAACTTTCTACACAAGTTGAAATTTTAGAAACAGGTATTAAAGTAGTAGACTTATTAGCTCCATATATTAAAGGTGGAAAAATCGGTCTATTCGGTGGTGCGGGTGTTGGTAAAACCGTTCTTATTCAAGAATTAATTAACAATATCGCACAAGAACATGGTGGTATTTCGGTATTCGCGGGTGTTGGAGAACGTACTCGTGAAGGAAATGACTTATTCCATGAAATGAGTGATTCTGGCGTAATTAAGAAAACTGCCATGGTTTTCGGTCAAATGAATGAGCCACCTGGAGCACGTATGCGTGTTGCATTAAGTGGTCTTACAATGGCAGAATATTTCCGTGATGAGCAAGGGCAAGACGTGTTATTCTTCATTGATAACATCTTCCGCTTTACTCAAGCGGGTTCTGAGGTATCTGCGTTACTTGGACGTATGCCATCAGCCGTTGGTTACCAACCAACTCTAGCAACTGAAATGGGTCAACTTCAAGAGCGTATTACTTCAACAAGTGTTGGATCAGTTACATCTATCCAAGCGATTTACGTTCCAGCCGATGACTATACGGATCCGGCTCCAGCAACTACTTTCGCTCACTTAGATGCAACTACTAACTTAGAGCGTAAACTTTCAGAAATGGGTATTTACCCAGCGGTGGATCCTCTTGCATCGACATCTCGTGCATTAACACCAGAAGTTGTAGGAGAAGAACACTATGAAGTAGCTCGTAACGTACAACAAACATTACAACGATACAGAGAACTTCAAGATATCATTGCGATGTTAGGTATGGATGAGTTATCAGAAGAAGATAAGCTAATTGTTGCTCGTGCTCGTCGTATTCAATTCTTCTTATCTCAAAACTTCCACGTAGCGGAACAATTTACTGGTCAACCAGGTTCTTATGTACCTGTTAAAGAAACAGTAAAAGGATTTAAAGAAATTCTAGAAGGTAAATATGATGAACTTCCAGAAGATGCATTCCGTCTAGTAGGTAGAATTGAAGAAGTTGTTGAAAAAGCAAAAGCAATGGCTTAATAAAGGGACCAAGGAGGGTATGAAATGAAGACGGTAGAAGTCAATATTGTTACTCCCGATGGCCCAGTATATAATAATGAAGTTGTTATGGTAAGTACAAAAGCTCAGAGTGGAGAACTTGGTATTTTACCTGGTCATATTCCAATGGTAGCTCCTTTGGAAATCGGTGCTGTTCGACTGAATGAAGGATCGAAAAAAGAATATGTTGCGATTAGCGGTGGATTCTTAGAAGTACGTCCTGATAAGGTAACGATTTTAGCTCAAACTGCTGAAATAGCAAAGACAATCGATATTGCTCGTGCAAAAGCTGCTAAGCAACGTGCTGAAGCACGCTTACAAGATAAAAAAGAGAATGTAGATTATCAAAGAGCTGAGCTAGCATTAAAACGTGCCATCAATCGCATTTCAATATATGAAAGCCTATAATAAAGCCTAAATATACCTATGGTATAGTGGCAAAAAAGCTGTCC